>NZ_MECT01000420.1:0-533 GCF_001722145.1 Shigella sp. FC1544 | reverse complement strand
CGTGGCCGACGGGGTGACATGATTAAAATCCTGTGGGCTGATGCTGATGGTCTGTGCCTGTTCACCAGACGCCTGGAGGAAGGCCAGTTTATCTGGCCTTCCTCCACGGTTGAATCACGAGGCACAATGGCCAGCACATTAAAATGGATAACTTCCTGTAACCACCGTTTATTGCAATCCGTCGCCGTGATTAACACCTTAACCTCAGGAAACTGCACCACGGTTTTTTGCAGTAACCAGTAGCAAAACTCACCATCCTGATCGCCATCGAGCATAACTAAGGCTTCAGGGTAACTTTCCAGCTTTTGCCATAACTCGTCTGCCTGACTGGCCCCCTGAATACTCACCCCTGGAATACGCTGCTGTAAACTGATTTTCATTCCATGAATAAATATTGACTGCCTGTCAAACATGACTATTTGCATAACTGAATCTCGGTAATGCTGCCAACTTACTGATTTAGTGTATGATGGTGATTTTAAGGTGCTTGCGTGGCTTCCATTTCCATCAGATGTCCTTCCTGCTCCGCTACT
>NZ_MECT01000419.1:0-534 GCF_001722145.1 Shigella sp. FC1544 | reverse complement strand
TTCACATTTTTCTGCATATCTGACACTTTGGTTCCCACTACTTATTTGGTGGACACCACTTTGTCTAATTCGTCAGATTCTGACCAGACGGTTCAGGCTATACGCTTACGAACATCTGCGGGCTCAGATAGAAAAACTGCGCCGGATGCTGTTCGGTACCCGTTCTGAAAAACTGCGTCGTGAAGTTGAACAGGCTGAGGCCCTGCTGAAACAACGCGAACAGGACAGTGATCGTTACAGTGGGCGGGAAGACGATCCGCAGGTTCCCCGCCAGTTGCGACAGTCTCGTCATCGTCGCCCGTTACCGGAGCATCTGCCCCGCGAAATAAATCGCCTGGAGCCAGAAGAAAGCTGTTGCCCGGAGTGTGGCGGTGAGCTGGATTATCTGGGGGAAGTCAGCGCAGAACAACTGGAACTGGTGAGCAGCGCTCTGAAAGTGATCCGCACAGAACGGGTAAAAAAAGCCTGTACAAAATGTGACTGCATCGTTGAAGCACCGGCACCATCCCGTCCGATAGAGCGTGGTATCGCGGG
>NZ_MECT01000418.1:0-535 GCF_001722145.1 Shigella sp. FC1544 | reverse complement strand
TGCGATTTCTGACAGATGGTTAGCCATTTTCAGAGTGCCGGTCAGCGCAGCATCAATGTCATTTTTGGCCTGTTCTGCTGCGCGGGCATAACCTGCGGCTGCCGCCACATCCTGCGCCGTCTGCTGTGCGTTTCCGGCTGCGGCCCCGGCGCTCTGCTGCGCCTGCGCCACCATTTCCTCAAAGCGTTTGACGACATCCGGCTTCAGGTCGCCTTCATCGGGGGCAGTCAGAAAGTCATTCAGCGTGCCGGGCTTTGAGTCGTCGTATACAGCAATGTCGCCAACACAGTACTCGTCGCGCCAGTCCCGTTTCAGATACACGCAATATTTTCCGACCTGTGCCTCAAACGAATATTCACCGTTATTTCCGGTCACTACATCAGCCCTGGTACGCATCACCACTTCTGAGGTGTTTACACGGGATTTCAGAATAATCGTAAGCGTACAGCCTGAACCGTCTGGTCAGAATCTGACGAATTAGACAAAGTGGTGTCCACCAAATAAGTAGTGGGAACCAAAGTGTCAGATATGCAGA
>NZ_MECT01000417.1:0-545 GCF_001722145.1 Shigella sp. FC1544 | reverse complement strand
TAGTGCGCTGGGTTATCGCTCGCCACGGGAATATCTGCGGCAGCGGGCTTGTAATGGGTTAAGTGATAACAGATGTCTGGAAATATAGGGGCAAATCCAGTTACCCCCAAACGAATCGGAAAATCGATACTGGAAAAACTCTAACTCGGTGGCCAGTTTTTGTTGACCACTTCAAACCCATCTTTTACGGGGTGAAGGTAGATTTCGTATGAAGGGTATCTGTTGTCTCCTGCAAAGTCATAAGCGGATATTTTCCTACGGTCAGTATTTTTTCCTTACCGTCAATCTTGTAGCGAAGTTGCCATACCTTTTCCCGGATACAGGAACATAAAGGTACAGGCCATTACCATCGAGAAGGCGGTATGGTTTTTCTTTCGGCTTTGCTGCTTCAATCTGCTTAACGGTGAGCATGGGTAAAAAGTAAGGCAGTATGACTTTCCGTGAGACAGATGCTGGCCAACGTGGGATATTTAACGCGGGTTAACATCGTTGTCAGAGCCGCATGGGTGAGCTGTTGCTACACCCCGGTATTTCCACCACGGAGG
>NZ_MECT01000416.1:0-551 GCF_001722145.1 Shigella sp. FC1544 | reverse complement strand
GAGAATGTTAAAACCAAGGTTCAAGGTACTGTAGTAATGTTTTCCGCTTCAGGGAAAAAATAGCATCCAACCGCAGCACGTTCTTGCTTAAGACGTGCTACGGTTTCCTTTACGATTTGGGGTTGCGACTTTACCTCTATTGATAATGCATTCCGGCAGAACGTTCAAATATGGGTAATGACTCCAACTTACTGATAGTGTTTTATGTTCAGATAATGCCCGATGACCTTGTCATGCAGCTCCACCGATTTTGAGAACGACAGTGACTTCCGTCCCAGCCTTGCCAGATGTTGTCTCAGATTCAGATTATGTCGCTCAATGCGCTGAGTGTAACGCTTGCTGATAACGTGCAGCTTTCCCTTCAGGCGTGATTCATACAGCGGCCAGCCATCCGTCATCCATACCACGACCTCAAAGGCCGACAGCAGGCTCAGAAGACGCTCCAGTGTGGTCAGAGTGCGTTCACCGAAGACGTGCGCCACAACCGTCCTCCGTATCCTGTCATACGCGTAAAACAGCCAGCGCTGACGTGATTTAGCACCGACGTAGCC
>NZ_MECT01000415.1:0-552 GCF_001722145.1 Shigella sp. FC1544 | reverse complement strand
TAGTGCGCTGGGTTATCGCTCGCCACGGGAATATCTGCGGCAGCGGGCTTGTAATGGGTTAAGTGATAACAGATGTCTGGAAATATAGGGGCAAATCCACTTCCCCTTCTCGTCGGTAATTTCACAAGTTGTCCCATACTTGCAAGATCGCGCATCAGCTCCGGTATACGTCCCGGTGAAGCGCCCTGCAATGTCATCAGCATTCTCATCACCATTCCGCATGATTCTGAGAAACTCAGTTGATTTGGCCAGTAACCTTTCAGATGTTCCGCCATTTTAATCATCTGATATCTCACCAGATTATAAGCCAGTAAGACACCCCACAGCTCTTGCTCCACAAGCTCCGGCTTTTTACTTCTCAGCGTCAGCCTGCTCAGTTGCATCGTCTGTTTTATCTCCCTGTATCCCAGTTCAATTTCCCAGCGATGACTGTACAGATCCGCCATTTCTCCTCCGGGGAAGCGCATGGCGTCCGTCATCGACGTCAGCAGATGGCAGACTTTTCCTTTGCGCGTCACGGTCAGCAGGCGGGCTGTCACTTCATTTCCCAGT
>NZ_MECT01000414.1:0-552 GCF_001722145.1 Shigella sp. FC1544 | reverse complement strand
GAGGTTACCGACTGCGGCCTGAGTTTTTTAAGTGACGTAAAATCGTGTTGAGGCTAACGCCCATAATGCGTGCAGTTGCCCGGCATCCAACGCCATTCATGGCCATATCAATAATTTTCTGGTGCGTACCGGGTTGAGAAGCGGTGTAAGTGAACTGCAGTTGCCATGTTTTACGGCAGTGAGAGCAGAGATAGCGCTGATGTCCGGCAGTGCTTTTGCCGTTACGCACCACCCCGTCAGTAGCTGAACAGGAGGGACAGCTGATAGAAACAGAAGCCACTGGAGCACCTCAAAAACACCATCATACACTAAATCAGTAAGTTGGCAGCATCACCCATCCCCCGTTACTTTATTCGTACCCCTTATAATGGGGGGTTAGCCAGCCAGACCCGGCATGATTACTGCCCCCAGTCGTCCATGATCCGGGGGGGATGTCACCGGGTCTGGTGGGGTGCTGGTAACCGCTAATAGGGGTCAGGTCAGGCACTTTTGCCGGGACCGTCTGTAACGTGGATGCCGGTACCTGCTCCCCGTGGTTATCTGGTTAACCCA
>NZ_MECT01000413.1:0-568 GCF_001722145.1 Shigella sp. FC1544 | reverse complement strand
ATCACCGCTCAGACCTGATGCTTTCAGCCGGTCAGCCACCCTCTGAGAGTACTCATTCTCCAGCATCTCATACTTCTGCTCTTCTGCCTGCGCCCAGCGGTCAGCTTCCGTACGCTTCAGTACAGCATGCCATGGTCCCCAGAGGGAGAACCAGTCCTTAAATTCATTCTCTTCACGGCTTCTGACCATGGCTTCGGCAGTGCGGAGGTCATTTGCTGTCACTCCCGACACGCCATAGAAACGCATTTCCTTCACGGCAGTGGAGAGCTGAAGTTTCTCTGCGAGCATGGTCTGGAAGGCCAGGTAGACTTCTATCTCATCCACAAAATGGAGAGTTCTGACTTTATCCCGGGCAATGTCCTCCAGAATTTCGAGGCGGAACATTTCCCTGCCCAGGGAGAGCAGAGCGCCGGTATCATTATCGAAAAGGCCTTCTGATGCCTGATGGACCAGGAGGGTTTTCCGGAGATTGTTCCATGTGAGCGCGACACGGTCCTCACAGCTCTCAGTGGCATCAGCAGCAACAGCGAAAGACTGCTGTCGAAGCTCCGCAGAGGCACTGAGTTTT
>NZ_MECT01000412.1:0-574 GCF_001722145.1 Shigella sp. FC1544 | reverse complement strand
AAGACCGCACGAATATAACGGTGGGTTACCCCCAAACGAATCGGAAAATCGATACTGGAAAAACTCTAACTCGGTGGCCAGTTTTTGTTGACCACTTCATATTCCGTTTTGCCTGTGTGTTGAATAATTCCACTGCAGTTATATAAAATCGGTAACGGCTGGAAATCATTCAATACTCGCACTATCGAAAGTTCACCAGCCAACCGCAGCACGTCCTGCATACGTCGTGTCTGCGGTTTTTCTTTTTCGCTTACATTGTGTCTGGTTCTTCCGGCCACTCAATATCAGGTGCAGTTGATGTATCAACACGGTTCAGCAACACCCGATACTTCTTCTAGGCTTCCAGCAACGAGTTTTCTTCCTCCGTTGCGATCTCCAGATCTACAGCATCCTGAAGTGGCGCAATATGCTCACTGAATTCCTGGATGTAGAACTGTGTGGTGACGGTCTTCCAGCCATTCGGCTCCTGCTGTATGTAAGCGTAAACTGACCGCCGTATGTAGCCATTAAGCCTGTATTGGTAACGTAGGTGCCCACCTTTTCAACTAGTGGACACCTGTTATGGAACAGAAAG
>NZ_MECT01000411.1:0-576 GCF_001722145.1 Shigella sp. FC1544 | reverse complement strand
TTGAGAAGCGGTGTAAGTGAACTGCAGTTGCCATGTTTTACGGCAGTGAGAGCAGAGATAGCGCTGATGTCCGGCAGTGCTTTTGCCGTTACGCACCACCCCGTCAGTAGCTGAACAGGAGGGACAGCTGATAGAAACAGAAGCCACTGGAGCACCTCAAAAACACCATCATACACTAAATCAGTAAGTTGGCAGCATCACCGAAATCGCGATACCTCGATATCGTTCTGAACTTATGATTTAGACTGGCCCCCTGAATCTCCAGACAACCAGTATCACTTAAATAAGTGATAGTCTTAATACTAGTTTTTAGACTAGTCATTGGAGTACAGATGATTGATGTCTTAGGGCCGGAGAAACGCAGACGGCGTACCACACAGGAAAAGATCGCAATTGTTCAGCAGAGCTTTGAACCGGGGATGACGGTCTCCCTCGTTGCCCGGCAACATGGTGTAGCAGCCAGCCAGTTATTTCTCTGGCGTAAGCAATACCAGGAAGGAAGTCTTACTGCTGTGGCCGCCGGAGAACAGGTTGTTCCTGCCTCTGAACTTGCTGCCGCCATGAAGCAGATTAAAG
>NZ_MECT01000410.1:0-25138 GCF_001722145.1 Shigella sp. FC1544 | reverse complement strand
CGACATCCGACGCCATTCATGGCCATATCAATGATTTTCTGGTGCGTACCGGGCTGAGAGGCGGTGTAAGTGAACTGTAGTTGCCATGTTTTACGGCAATGAGAGCAGAGATAGCGCTGATGTCCGGCAGTGCTTTTGCCGTTACGCACCACGCCTTCAGTAGCGGAGCAGGAAGGACATCTGATGGAAATGGAAGCCACGCAAGCACCTTAAAATCACCATCATACACTAAATCAGTAAGTTGGCAGCATTACCAATCGCTCAATCTCATAATGAAACCGTAAAAGTTTCGGCGGAATGAGATCTTGCGATTTTGTTAATAATTAAAGTGGTTTGATGTTTAAAAATAATGCCGAGTTAATAAAAGTGTGTGAAGTGTATAACATTAAGTTATTTTGGCGTCAATACGATTAACAGACACCCTTATTCTATTGCCACTCAGGTATGATGGGCAGAATATTGCCTCTGCCCGCCAGAAAAAGTCAGCGCATTCCACCGTACGCCAGCGTCACTTCCTTCGCCGCTTTAATCACCATTGCGCCAAACTCGGTCACGCGGTCATCGGTAATACGTGAAATCGGTCCGGAAATAGAAATTGCGGCAAACGGTTCACGGTGCTCATCGAAAATACACGCTGCAAGGCAACGTAGCCCCAGCGCATGTTCCTCATCGTCAAATGAATAACCCCGTTTGCGCGTTTGGGCGAGATCTTCTTTTAAATGCACAGGAGACACCAGCGTTGCGTGGGTATAGGCATGTAACCCTTTGCGGTGCAGCAGCTTCGTCACCTGTTCTTCGCTCAGTTGGGCTAAAAAGGCTTTACCTGCACCGGAAGCGTGCATCGGCAATTTACCGCCGATAGGCGCGGACATTCGCATCAGATGCGTACACTGTACCTGGTCGATAATAATCGCTTCGTGATCGCTTTGATCAAGCACCGCCATATTGACCGTTTCGCCAGACTCTTCCATTAGATTGCGCAGGATAGGGTGAACAATTGCTAACAAATTACGACTCTGGAGAAAGCTGCTGCCGACCATAAAGGCATGTGCGCCGATTGCCCAGTGTCCCAGTTCGCCAACCTGACGCACGAAACCCTGCTGTTGCATTGTGGTTAGCAGGCGGTGGGTCGTGGAATTGGGTAACCCGGCTTGTTGCGCCAGTTCCGTGAGTGCCACACTGCCATTGGATTCGGCAATCCACTCCAGTAATTTCAGGCCACGCGTTAAAGACTGAACCTGTCCAGTCGCTGGTGCGGTGGCAACGGCGGGTTTTCTGCCGCGTTTCGCGGGAATGGGTGCGACCATGACAGTCTCCTTTTTCTGTATCGTGGGAATCATTTTCATTTTTATTGTTAGCTAATGCAATAGTTGCTGAACTGATCCGATGAGTTAATGTTGAACAAATCTCATGTTGCGTGGTGGTCGCTTTTACCACAGATGCGTTTATGCCAGTATGGTTTGTTGAATTTTTATTAAATCTGGGTTGAGCGTGTCGGGAGCAAGTGTGAGCAGCAAAGTGGAACAACTGCGTGCGCAGTTAAATGAACGTATTCTGGTGCTGGACGGCGGTATGGGCACCATGATCCAGAGTTATCGACTGAACGAAGCCGATTTTCGTGGTGAACGCTTTGCCGACTGGCCATGCGATCTCAAAGGCAACAACGACCTGCTGGTGCTCAGCAAACCGGAAGTGATCGCCGCTATCCACAACGCCTACTTTGAAGCGGGCGCGGATATCATCGAAACCAACACCTTCAACTCCACGACCATTGCGATGGCGGATTACCAGATGGAATCCCTGTCGGCGGAAATCAACTTTGCGGCGGCGAAACTGGCGCGCGCCTGTGCTGACGAGTGGACCGCGCGCACGCCGGAGAAACCGCGCTACGTTGCCGGTGTTCTCGGCCCAACCAACCGCACGGCGTCTATTTCTCCGGACGTCAACGATCCGGCATTCCGCAACATCACTTTTGACCAGCTGGTGGCGGCCTATCGCGAATCCACCAAAGCGCTGGTGGAAGGTGGTGCGGATCTGATCCTGATTGAAACCGTTTTCGACACCCTTAACGCCAAAGCGGCGGTTTTTGCGGTGAAAACGGAGTTTGAAGCGCTGGGCGTTGAGCTGCCGATTATGATCTCCGGCACCATCACCGACGCCTCCGGGCGCACGCTCTCCGGGCAGACCACCGAAGCATTTTACAACTCATTGCGCCACGCCGAAGCGCTAACCTTTGGCCTGAACTGTGCGCTGGGGCCCGATGAACTGCGCCAGTACGTGCAGGAACTATCACGGATTGCGGAATGCTACGTCACCGCCCACCCGAACGCCGGGCTGCCTAACGCCTTTGGTGAATACGATCTCGACGCCGACACGATGGCAAAACAGATACGTGAATGGGCGCAAGCGGGCTTTCTCAATATCGTCGGTGGTTGCTGCGGGACCACGCCGCAACATATTGCAGCGATGAGTCGTGCAGTAGAAGGATTAGCGCCGCGCAAACTGCCGGAAATTCCCGTAGCCTGCCGTTTGTCTGGCCTGGAGCCGCTGAACATTGGCGACGATAGCCTGTTTGTGAACGTGGGTGAACGCACCAACGTCACCGGCTCTGCTAAGTTCAAGCGCCTGATCAAAGAAGAGAAATACAGCGAGGCGCAGGATGTGGCGCGTCAGCAGGTGGAAAACGGCGCGCAGATTATCGATATCAACATGGATGAAGGGATGCTCGATGCCGAAGCGGCGATGGTGCGTTTTCTCAATCTGATTGCCGGTGAACCGGATATCGCTCGCGTGCCGATTATGATCGACTCCTCAAAATGGGACGTTATCGAAAAAGGGCTGAAGTGTATTCAGGGCAAAGGCATTGTTAACTCAATCTCGATGAAAGAGGGCGTCGACGCCTTTATCCATCACGCGAAATTGTTGCGTCGCTACGGTGCGGCAGTGGTGGTGATGGCCTTTGACGAACAGGGACAGGCCGATACTCGCGCACGGAAAATCGAGATTTGCCGTCGGGCGTACAAAATCCTCACCGAAGAGGTTGGCTTCCCGCCAGAAGATATCATCTTCGACCCGAACATCTTCGCGGTCGCCACCGGTATTGAAGAGCACAACAACTACGCGCAGGACTTTATCGGCGCGCGTCATGAAACAGGCGGTGGCGTATCTCGAACCGTTTATTGAAGCCAGCAAAGAGCAGGGCAAAACCAACGGCAAGATGGTGATCGCCACCGTGAAGGGCGACGTCCACGATATCGGTAAAAATATCGTTGGCGTGGTGCTGCAATGTAACAACTACGAAATTGTCGATCTCGGCGTGATGGTGCCTGCGGAAAAAATTCTCCGTACTGCTAAAGAAGTGAATGCTGATTTGATTGGCCTTTCGGGGCTTATCACGCCGTCGCTGGACGAGATGGTTAACGTGGCGAAAGAGATGGAGCGTCAGGGCTTCACCATTCCGTTACTGATCGGTGGCGCGACCACCTCAAAAGCGCACACGGCGGTGAAAATTGAGCAGAACTACAGCGGCCCGACGGTGTATGTGCAGAATGCCTCGCGCACCGTTGGTGTGGTGGCGGCGCTGCTTTCCGATACTCAGCGCGATGATTTTGTCGCTCGTACCCGCAAGGAGTACGAAACCGTACGTATTCAGCACGGGCGCAAGAAACCGCGCACACCACCGGTCACGCTGGAAGCGGCGCGCGATAACGACTTCGCTTTTGACTGGCAGGCTTACACGCCGCCGGTGGCGCACCGTCTCGGCGTGCAGGAAGTTGAAGCCAGCATCGAAACTCTGCGTAATTACATCGACTGGACACCGTTCTTTATGACCTGGTCGCTGGCCGGGAAGTATCCGCGCATTCTGGAAGATGAAGTGGTGGGCGTTGAGGCGCAGCGGCTGTTTAAAGACGCCAACGACATGCTGGATAAATTAAGCGCCGAGAAAACGCTGAATCCGCGTGGCGTGGTGGGCCTGTTCCCGGCAAACCGTGTGGGCGATGACATTGAAATCTACCGTGACGAAACGCGCACCCATGTGATCAATGTCAGCCACCATCTGCGTCAACAGACCGAAAAAACGGGATTCGCTAACTACTGTCTCGCTGACTTCGTTGCGCCGAAGCTTTCTGGTAAAGCAGATTACATCGGCGCATTTGCCGTGACTGGCGGGCTGGAAGAGGACGCACTGGCTGATGCCTTTGAAGCGCAGCACGATGATTACAACAAAATCATGGTGAAAGCGCTTGCCGACCGTTTAGCCGAAGCCTTTGCGGAGTATCTTCATGAGCGTGTGCGTAAAGTCTACTGGGGCTATGCGCCGAACGAGAACCTCAGCAACGAAGAACTGATTCGCGAAAACTACCAGGGCATCCGTCCGGCACCGGGCTACCCGGCCTGCCCGGAACATACGGAAAAAGCCACCATCTGGGAGCTGCTGGAAGTGGAAAAACATACCGGCATGAAACTCACAGAATCTTTCGCCATGTGGCCCGGTGCATCGGTTTCGGGTTGGTATTTCAGCCACCCGGACAGCAAGTACTACGCCGTGGCGCAAATTCAGCGCGATCAGGTTGAAGACTATGCCCGCCGTAAAGGTATGAGCGTCTCAGATGTTGAGCGCTGGCTGGCACCGAATCTGGGGTATGACGCGGACTGATTCACAAATCTGTCACTTTTCCTTACAACAAACAGGGCGCTCAATGAGTGCCCTGTCTCTTTATTAATATGAAACACTTATACTGGAATCAGGCTGGAATAATCTTAGCCGGAAAAACGAATGTCAAAAGGCACAGTAAAGATGCCAGTCAGCGTGTTTCCGGTCCTTTGGTCATTCAATTGCTTCAGGAACATATAACGATAAGGAGAACCTGAACTCGTGTTAACGCTGCTTCACCTGCTTTCTGCCGTCGCCCTGCTGGTCTGGGGGACTCATATTGTTCGAACCGGCGTAATGCGCGTCTTCGGCGCGCGTTTGCGTACTGTCCTTAGCCGGAGCGTCGAAAAAAAGCCGCTCGCCTTTTGCGCGGGGATCGGCGTTACCGCACTGGTACAGAGCAGTAATGCCACCACCATGCTGGTGACCTCGTTCGTCGCTCAGGATCTGGTAGCCCTCGCACCGGCTCTGGTCATTGTGCTGGGGGCAGATGTCGGGACGGCGCTAATGGCGCGTATTCTCACCTTCGACTTATCCTGGCTGTCACCGTTACTTATTTTTATCGGCGTGATTTTTTTCCTCGGACGCAAACAGTCACGCGCCGGGCAACTGGGCCGCGTCGGTATTGGTCTTGGGCTGATTTTGCTGGCGCTGGAGTTGATTGTGCAGGCCGTAACGCCGATCACCCAGGCAAACGGCGTTCAGGTGATCTTTGCCTCGCTGACCGGCGATATTCTGCTGGATGCGCTGATTGGCGCGATGTTCGCCATTATCAGCTACTCCAGCCTTGCTGCTGTACTGCTGACCGCGACTCTGACCGCCGCAGGCATTATCTCCTTCCCCGTGGCGCTCTGTCTGGTGATTGGTGCTAACCTCGGTTCCGGCCTGCTGGCGATGCTCAACAACAGTGCCGCCAATGCCGCAGCCCGCCGTGTCGCGCTGGGTAGTCTGCTGTTTAAGCTGGTGGGTAGCCTGATTATCCTGCCGTTTGTCCATTTGCTGGCAGAGACAATGGGGAAGCTGTCATTGCCAAAAGCGGAACTGGTGATCTATTTCCACGTCTTCTACAACCTTGTACGTTGCCTGGTCATGCTGCCATTTGTTGACCCGATGGCACGGTTTTGCAAAACGATTATTCGCGATGAACCGGAACTGGATACCCAGCTACGGCCTAAACATCTGGATGTCAGCGCGCTGGATACGCCCACGCTTGCTCTGGCGAACGCCGCGCGCGAAACCCTGCGCATTGGCGACGCCATGGAACAGATGATGGAAGGGTTGAATAAAGTGATGCACGGTGAGCCACGGCAGGAGAAAGAGCTGCGTAAGCTGGCAGATGATATCAACGTTCTCTACACCGCCATTAAGCTGTATCTGGCGCGGATGCCAAAAGAAGAGCTGGCGGAGGAAGAGTCGCGCCGCTGGGCGGAGATTATTGAAATGTCGCTCAACCTTGAACAGGCCTCCGATATCGTCGAGCGCATGGGCAGCGAAATTGCTGACAAATCACTGGCAGCACGGCGGGCATTTTCGCTTGATGGGTTGAAGGAACTGGATGCGCTCTATGAGCAATTGCTCAGTAATTTAAAGCTGGCAATGTCGGTGTTCTTCTCTGGCGATGTCACCAGCGCTCGTCGTTTGCGCCGTAGTAAGCATCGCTTTCGCATTCTTAATCGCCGCTATTCCCACGCCCACGTCGATCGCCTGCATCAGCAAAACGTGCAGAGCATTGAAACCAGTTCGCTACATTTAGGCTTACTGGGAGATATGCAGCGCCTGAACTCGCTGTTTTGTTCGGTGGCTTACAGTGTGCTGGAACAGTCGGATGAAGATGAAGGACGGGACGAGTATTAATATTGTGAATCCTGTAGGCCTGATAAGACGCGTCAAGCGTCGCATCAGGCACTATGAACAAGATGCCGGATCATGCATCCGGCAATTCACTTAAAAACGGTGACCAGCTTCCAGCGGAACCGCTTCTTCACCGGCCTTAAACACATAGGTGGTGTTCGGGCCACCCAGCGTAGCGTGACCTTTACTCACTGTGATCCAGTTACCTTCCGGTAGACCAATAATCGTCAGTTCTGGCGCGACGACCAGCAGTTCGCGAATACGCTGCTCACGGGTTTCACCTTTATGGCCTTCCGGCAGCGCGTTGGTGAAGTGCGGGTTGATTTGCAACGGGAACAGATTTAGCGCATCGAAACCTTGCGGATCGACAATCGGCATATCGTTGGTGGTACGAATGGTTGGGCAAGCAAGGTTAGCGCCTGCGCTCCAGCCAATATACAGCGCACCACGTTTAACCACGTCAGTAATTGGTGCCAGCAGCCCGCGCTCGCGGCACTGTTTCAGCAACTGGAAAGTATTCCCGCCGCCGACAATCACGATCTCAGCATTTTCAATCGCGGCAACGGGATCGACAACGCTATGAATACCGGTGACAGAAACACCCAGCGGAGCGAGAACCGCAGCCGTTTTCGCTGTGTAATCATCCCAGGTCTGCGTTACGCCAGCGAAAGGGATAAACACCGCTGAGCGGCGACCCTGCAACTGTTCAGCAATTAGCGGCAGTGCATGTTCCAGCCAGGCTTTACCCGGCAGCGTCGAGTTACTCAATAAAAGCAGTTCCATTACTTCTCCGGTTAGTAAGAAATCACGGAAGGCATGCTACCACTGCGAATTTAACCACTTACTGACATGGCTCACGATGTCACGTATTGCACCGGGAGCTGAGACTGATGACAAACACAGCATTGCCTGATGCGCTACGCTTACCAGGCCTACCAGATAACTGCAATATATTGAATTTTCGAGATTATGTAGGCCGAATAAGGCTTTATTCCGCATCCGGCATAAACAATGTGTACTTTGCCACCAATTTGAGCGCCCCTTAAGGCGCTGATGTTTTTTTATCCTTCTCGTGCACATTGGGCCGCTTCAGCAATCAGCCGCACATCAGGTCGCGAAGTTGCCGCGGCGACCAGCCAGCGACATGCAGAGTTAAGTAGCGCGATTAATCATGGGAAATTGCCTCTGCATGAGTGAGCAGATATTGCTCCGCCTCACCGGACCAGATCCCCTGATGACGCGCCAGAATCGCCGCCAGTGCTTGA
The DNA here is from genome assembly GCF_001722145.1 of Shigella sp. FC1544. Classification (NCBI taxonomy): domain Bacteria; kingdom Pseudomonadati; phylum Pseudomonadota; class Gammaproteobacteria; order Enterobacterales; family Enterobacteriaceae; genus Shigella; species Shigella sp. FC1544. The sequence continues at coordinate 17,368 of NZ_MECT01000410.1, read as the reverse complement.
TCCTGAATCTGCGTGAGTGACGTCAGCGGCAGGTATTTCCCGGTATACACCAGCTTTTTGCCGCCGCCGACGGCAGGCAATTCAAGCGTGGTTTCGCCCGCGGCATTCAGCCCAAGAATATGTGTTACCACTTTTGCGGCCTGCACTTTTTTCTCTTTAATCAGTTTGACCGCCGCGCGCATGTCGTCGGTATTGCCACCTGACGTGCCCACGTAGTGGGTAAATGCATAATGCACATCGTAGAAATTAATTGGCGCGCTGGAATGTTTATCCTGCGGTCCGGCGAAGAAATTCAGGCAACCATCTGTCGCCAGCAAGGAAGAGGCGAGAGTCACCAGTCCTTCATTAGGCACAAAGACGAAAATATCATCGAAGCCGTGACCGCCACTCAGCGCCATTAGCGTATCAAATGCTGCATCGGCGGCATTGAGATAATGAATCAGTGTTTGCGGTTCTGATGGATAGTGCTTGCGCGCATAACTCAATTTATCGTTGTCGGTATCGGTAATGACGAGCTGCGACGGGTTAACGGGTCCATGTAGCGCATAATCAATCGCCAACAGTCCCATTGGTCCGGTGCCGCCGAGGATCAGCATGCGCCCTTGCGGGCGAATCCCCATCGTGTGGTTATAACTACCTTCCTGAAGATGATAGTTGGCGTTGAACGCGCCAATCACGCAGGAAAGCGGTTCAACCAGTGAGCCTTCAAAATAGGTTTCGCCGTCGTATGCCAGCAGGCAATCTTGTTCCATGACCTCGTTGGGAATAACCACATGCGTGGCTTCGCCGCCCACCCACGGGAAGGAGTAGCCGGGGCAGTCCGGGCGGTCGGGGAGTTGCAGGTTGGCCTGAATCACATAACGCTGACCCGGCTGGAATTTGTGCTGCCACTTTTTACCCACGGCCAGAATATCGCCGCAAAACTCGTGGCCGATGATGATGGGGTTGGTCGCCACATCGTCGGGTACTTTTTTATGGTTTTCACCCAGATTGGCCTCTTTCCAGGAAGAGAGGCACAGGCTGTCAGTGACCACCGTCGCGAGGATTTCATCCTCCTGCATTTCAGGAAGGTCAAAGGTTTCCAGGCGTAAATCACGTTTACCATAAAGACGCAGAGCTGTTGTTTTCATAAACCACCTCATGTTGAGCGATGGCCCCGGCAGTCGTGCCGGGGCGAAGAATCTGGACAGGAAGCCCAGCGCATTACCGATAATCCCTAAGCCAAACAGGGCGAAAATCAGCCATACCGGGTTAATTTTTTTGTTGAGCAGACGAACCATAAGCAGCGTCAGACCGAGCGCCAGCAAACCAGGGCAAAGTTGGTCGAGAATGTTCTGCACGGTCATGGTGACGGTGGAGCCATCGGCGGCATGCGTTTGTGAAACCACCAACGGTACGTTGATTGACGTCCATTTGGTGACCAGCACGCCCATCACAAACAGTCCGAGAATCGACGCGCCTTCGGTGAGTTTTTGCAGCACATTCCCGCCCATATCGCTGACGATATTCACCCCTTTGCGAAAGCCGAGCTGTAGGCCATACCACTTCATCGCCAGACGCACCGCATTGAAAATAAAGAAGAACAGCAGCGGGCCGAGAATGTTGCCCGAAAGTGCCAGAGATGCGCCGAGCGCGGTGGTAATCGGGCGCAGCGTTCCCCAGACCAGTGGATCGCCAACTCCTGCCAATGGTCCCATCAGACCGACTTTGATGCCGTTAATGGTACCGTCATCAATTTCCGCGCCGTTGGCCCGCGCCTCTTCCATGGCGGCAGTGACGCCGATGACCGGGCCACATACGGCTGGCGTGGTATTGAAGAACACCAGGTGTCGCCTGAGCGCCGCAACCTGATCCTCTTTTAATGGGTAAAGTCGTTTGATGGCGGGGATCATGTCGTAGCAAAAACCCAGCCCGTGAATACGTTCAAAGTTAAAGGACGCCTGTTGCAGGTTGGAGCGCAGAAACATGCTCACCAGATCGCTGCGTGTAATTTTTCTCTGTTCCATGATGGCTCCGTTAATCGTCAAGTTGGTCAAGGGCGGTGGAGGCGGTGGCCTGGAGTTGAGGTTCAGCTTTACGCCACTGTGGATTTAGCTGGATGTAGACCAGGGCCATGATCACGCCGACGCCACCGAACGCCAGCAGACTGAGATCGAGGTAGCCACCTGCGAGGAAACCGAGGAAAAAGAAAGGCATCAAATATTTCACGCCCATCATACGTAGCACCATGGCGTAACCGACCACCACGATAAAACCGCCAGCAATTTGCAGACCGCGCGTCACGAATTCCGGTATCGCGCTCAGCATATTGCTCACCATATCGGCGCTGACGAACAGTGAGACAATCAGTGCCGGAATAGCAACGCGCAGCGCCTGCACGCCAAACGCGGAGACATGCAGAATATCGAGAGTGCGAAACCGTGCTTCTTCCGCTGCTTTATCCGCCGCGTGCTGGAACACTACGGTGATGGTACGGGCAAACACAGTCAGCACCTGGCCTGCCGCAGCCACAGGCAACGCGATGGCGATTCCGGTGGCGATGCTTTGCTGACCAACGATAACCAGAATGGCGGAGATTATGCTGGCGAGTGCAGAATCCGGAGATTGCGCCGCGCCGACGTTCATCCAGCCGAGAGCTATCAATTCCAGCGTACCACCGAGTATTATTCCGGTTTTTAAATCACCGAGAATTAAACCAATCACCGTACAGGCAATTAACGGGCGATGAGTCTGAAATTCATCCAGCACGCTGCCCATTCCGGCAATACAGGAAAAAAGAAATATAGCAATGATTTGTAGGGTACTTATTTCCATGATTTTTCACCTTTTAAGTGTCGTCATCCCTGCCTGTTAAAGCATATGTACACAAGCGCTATTATTTAATTTGCGATTAACTGTTCGTTTATTTTGTCGATAATATTGATTGAGGGATCTGACGCTACGACGCGTAAATCCAGTATGACGCCAAGATTATTTAACTCATGAAATGCGTTAATATCATCATCATCTAATGAAACCGCTTTGGTTAACTGTTTTTTACCGGGCCGCCAGGCCATGCCGCCAATATTTAGGGTGTCTATTTTTACCCCTTGGCGAACCATCGCTAAGGCATCCTGTGGGCGAGTGAAAAGATAAAAAACGGTTTCGTCCTGATATTGCGGGTTTTGATAAACAGCGACGGCTTTTTCAATATTGACCACGTTAACCTTCATTCCCGGTGGCGCAGCCTGACGCAATAATGTCCGGCGAACTTCATCGTTATAAACTTCGTCATTGCAGATAATAATGCGCTGGGCGTTAGCCACTTTCGACCAGACGGTAGTGACCTGACCGTGGATCAGGCGGTCATCAATGCGGGCGAGCGTAATGTTCATCAGAAATCCTCCTCTGCCGTTGCCAGTTGTTTCCAGACAACGCAGGTTTGCTTTGCGATTTGCGTCAGGTGTTCACACAGTTCATCAACATTCATGCTGTCCTGGTTATCAACCAGTTCGAGCGCCAGTGGCAGAGAAAGGCCGCTGATTACCCGCAGACGAGGATTGCGCATCGCAAGCATCGCTGCCGCATTCCACGGGCTGCCGCACTGTAAATCCACGGCAATCAGCCACTCATCTTGATTGTGAATGCTTACTAACTTTCCCAGCTTTGCTACGATGTCTCCGGCGTTCTCGCCGGGCACAAATTCAACTGCCTCGACCCTGGCGTCGCCGTACACCATCTGAACCGATTCCAGCATGGCGCAAGCTAATTTGCCGTGGGCGCAAAAAATGGCATTGACCATAAAGCCTCCTTAGCCGCGCGTTTTGCCGCCCGCAATGTTAGTGGTTACTCCGGTGATATAGCTGGCGCGTTCAGACAGCAGATAACAAACAAAATCAGTGACTTCTGCTAATCTTCCGGCGCGCCCAATAGGAATGGCGTTTTTGGTATAGCCTTCACGCAGCTGCTCGACGGTGATATTGCGCGTCCACGCCAGCGCTTCTTCATATTCCGGCGTGCGCAGTCCTGTTTTTTCCAGAATCCCCGGCGCGATACCGACCACACGGATACCGTGTTTACCCAATTCTTTCGACCAGGATCGCGTGAAGCTATTAAGCGCGGCTTTGGTAGCGGCGTAACAGCTTTGGCCTTCTGAGCCTTCCAGTCCACTTTCTGAGGAAACATTCACAATCACGCCATCATGTTGTTTGACCATCTGTCGCGCCACCGCCTGCGACATCAGAAAAACGCCTTTCTGGTTGATATTGACCATTTTTTCGAATGCAGCTTCGTTGAGTTCATACTGCCCGGCAGGCGCTTTCTCATCGACCAGCAGACGCGGGAAATTGACCCCGGCGTTATTGACCAGACCGTCGATGCGACCAAAACGCTGGATAATTTCCGCTACCGTATGATTTACCTCTTTGGCGCTGGAAATATCGGTCGACCAAAACTGATAGCCTTTATGACCTTCATATTGACCATCGCCACCGTGAATATCTACCATCTGTACGTTTGCGCCTTGTGCTAATAATTCCTCTACAATCGCCAGACCAATACCGGATGCGCCGCCGGTGACAATAATGATTTTATCCTGCAAATTTAACCACGTTTGCATAACAGACTCCTGATTTTAGATAATAGGGCCCCGCCGTAATTTTTATTACGCTAAACATCGGGAAGATTTTTATTTCAGTAATAGTTCAGCTGTGCTGCTATTCGTTACCAGACAATTAATATATTTTCCACGCAGTGCACCAACAATTCCGCTGTATTTTTCTTCACTCATGGCAATGCCAATGGAATATCGTGCCTGCTTTAATTTATTCATTTCGATAGAGAGTGTTTTTTCGCTCATATTCGTTTCAACCATTGCGCCGTGAATATCAAAAAAGCGCGAGCAAATATCGCCAGCAACCTGGCGGGCATTCAGGTCGTCACTCTCTTCACCACCATAAAACGCATGCCAGTTAGCGCCGTCGCGAATGGCCGGTGAGCCAATTCCCACCAGGGCGACATCCAGATTATCCCAGTAGGCAGAGATGGTTTTAAAGTGCTGAGACTGCATGATCCCATTACGAATTAATGGGTTATCCAGCAGAGCCGGAAAATCCGCGAGATGCGATTCCCCTTTCAGCTTCGCTGCCGCGCTGTAGGTTAATGTGTTTACATGATAGCGGCTTTCGAGTTTACCGGACGGTCCGCCAATAATTGGTACGCAGATTAACTGCCGCGATTGCCCCGCCTGCGGCAAGTTTTCAACCAGTGCGCTCACCGCGCGACCCCAGGAAAAACCGACAATATCGCCAGGCTCCAGCAAGCGATCCAGCAGTTGCGCGCCGTGTAACCCCATCATCGCCAGTTGAGTCTCTTCATCCTCATCATTTCCCGACACCACCACAACGTCTTTCAGGCCAAACTTTTGCTTCAGTTGCTGCTCCAGCCAGAGATTTTCGTTGTAGTCATAGTTGATGGCGATGGTGACAATTCCCTGATCGCGGCCTCGTTTAAGCAAGCGGCTGATGGTGGTGCGGTAAATACCCAGTTCGCGCGCGATTTGCGCCTGCGTCATATCCTGTTCGTAATAGAGTTGGGCAATCTTCACAATCAAACGGATATCGTCACTGTTTTCCATTGCCGCCTCCTGGTTCTGCACATTTGTGCAAATACGCTTTCTCACCGCTTGATCTGATATAACCCCATCATGAGGGCCTTTCAAAGCGATTTTTCACTCTTTGCATGGGGAGATATAGCGCTTTCTCTTGCACATTTGTTTCTCTGCGTAGTAGTCATCAGTACAGGTGTGCAGCGATTCGTAATATGTTGATTATCCTTATTTTGCCAGGCAAATTTGCATCGTACTTCCGGAGACACTTTTGTGATAAAAGGCGTGGCAGATCACATTTAATTTCGACGTTGCCGCATAACCCTGTTTTTCCCCGCTAAGAGGTACGGTATATTCCGCGTTTTACAGGAGAATTTATGCTGCCCGACTCATCAGTCCGTTTAAATAAATACATCAGCGAAAGCGGAATTTGCTCACGCCGCGAAGCGGATCGCTATATCGAGCAAGGCAATGTGTTCCTTAATGGCAAGCGAGCCACCATTGGCGATCAGGTGAAACCCGGCGACATTGTGAAAGTAAACGGTCAGTTGATTGAGCCTCGGGAAGCCGAAGATTTGGTACTTATCGCCCTGAACAAGCCCGTCGGTATTGTCAGCACCACCGAAGATGGCGAGCGCGATAACATTGTCGATTTCGTTAACCACAGCAAACGCGTGTTCCCGATTGGCCGCCTGGATAAAGACTCCCAGGGGCTGATTTTCCTCACCAATCACGGCGATCTGGTGAATAAGATCCTCCGTGCGGGTAACGATCATGAGAAAGAGTATCTGGTGACGGTCGATAAACCGATTACCGATGAATTTATTCGTGGTATGGGGGCGGGGGTGCCGATCCTCGGGACGGTGACGAAAAAGTGCAAAGTCAAAAAAGAAGCGCCGTTTGTCTTCCGCATTACCCTGGTGCAGGGGCTGAACCGTCAGATCCGGCGCATGTGCGAGCATTTCGGCTATGAAGTGAAAAAGCTGGAACGTACGCGCATTATGAACGTCAGCTTAAGCGGCATTCCGCTGGGGGAGTGGCGCGATTTAACCGACGATGAGTTAATCGACCTCTTTAAGCTCATCGAAAATTCCTCTTCCGAGGCAAAACCTAAAGCGAAGGCCAAACCGAAAACAGCGGGCATCAAACGTCCAGTCGTTAAGATGGAAAAAACGGCGGAAAAAGGCGGTCGCCCGGCGTCCAACGGTAAGCGTTTTACCTCGCCGGGGCGTAAAAAGAAGGGACGCTGATTAACGCCTCAGACTGATGAAAACGTCCAAAAAGAGCTCGGACAGTCCCCTCGCCCCTTCGGGGAGAGGGTTAGGGTGAGGGGAAGATTGTGTCCACACAGACGAGTGAAAATCTCAGGCGTTGATTGTTCATTAGCGCCTGCCGCGCGTCGACGTATTTGCTGACCAGCTAAATGACGCTTCAGGATCCGGTTTATAAGCCTGCTTTTTCTTCAATTGGCGGGCTTTTTTCGCTTCAGCCTCACGCTCGACCATTAATTTATCGATGTACTCTTTCTTAATGCTGTTGGTTTCGGAGTTGGTCAGTACGCGACCATGCGCAATCCGCGCCCGATCCAGCAGTGTTTTAAGTTCACGCTGCTCGCGTTCAGTCATCTCTTTTTGGGTAATACGGGGGAGTGCCATGATGGTGCCCTCAGTGAGCCAGAGAGTTCAGTGTACGGGAATTCGTTTGCGAGCAGAACTGATAATATTCATTTTGCCTTCTCTTAACTATTTATCTCTTTCGATAATTAATTAGAGATGCAGATAAAAAAATTAAAGGCAATTATTCTCGATAAAGACGTTGGTTAACAGAGTACAGGCTCGTTTATTGATAAGCATAGTGACAAGAAAATCAATACGGCCCGAAATATAGCTTCCAGGCCATACAGTATTTACTCAAACAAATTACTATGCAGTTTTTGCACCACCTGCTCGGCATCTTCGCCGGGCACCAGGAAGCACAGGTTATGGCTGGATGCGCCGTAACAAATCATGCGAATGTTGAACGGTTCCAGTACGCCGAATACCTCTTTGCCAACGCCGCAAGCTTTTGACAGGTCATTGCCAATCAACGCGACCAGCGCCAGACCTTCTTCTACTTCCACCCGGCACAGTGCGGAAAGCTCCATCAGCAGAGATTGCGTCAGCAACGTATCGCCAGTGGAGGTTGAACCGGTGGTATCAAGGGTTAATGCCACGCTCACTTCTGACGTGGTGATTAAGTCTACCGAAATATTATGCCGCGCGAGGATGCCGAAAACTTCCGCGAGGAAGCCGCGAGAATGCAGCATATTCAGGCTGTGCAAAGTGAGCAGAGTCTGATTGCGACGAAGCGCCAGCGCGCGGAACAGCGGAGGATTTTCAGTTTTATTGCACACCAGCGTACCACCTGCGCGTGGGTCTTTGCTGGAGCCGACAAAGACCGGGATATCGCTGCGTACTGCGGGTAGCAACGTTGCCGGATGCAGTACTTTTGCACCAAAAGTTGCCATCTCTGCCGCTTCGGCAAACGCGATTTCATCAATGCGTTTTGCTGCGGAAACTACGCGTGGATCGGTGGTGTAGATGCCCGGGACGTCGGTCCAGATATCAACACGAGATGCGTGTAAAGCCTCCGCCAGCAAGGCTGCCGTATAATCGCTGCCTCCACGGCCAAGCGTCGTTGTACGACCTTTATTTTCGCTACCGATAAATCCCTGGGTGATCACTAAGCCGTCATTGAGGCGTGGGAGCAGCTGCAGCGCGGCCAGTTCCGCCAGCGCGGCTACATCTGGCTCTGCACGACCAAATCGGTCGTTGGTACGCATCACTTTACGTACATCAAACCACTGTGCCTGAACATCGCGTTCGCGCAGGATTTCGACAAACAGCAGGGTCGACATCAGCTCGCCGTGGCTGACCAGCTCATCTGTCAGCGCCGGAGACGTTGCCAGCGCCGCCGCTTCTGCCAGAACAGTAATGTTCTCCAGCAGACGTTCAATCTCTTCACGGATAACGTTCGGGTAACGCAGACGTTCCAGAATGGCAAACTGGATGTTGCGAATAGCGTCGAGTTTTTCGAATCGCTCGCCAGGTTCCAGCCCTTCCGCTAAAGCGACCAGCAGATTAGTGATACCAGCAGAAGCCGAGAGGACTACTAAACGCACGTTGGCATCAGAAAGCACAATATCAGCGCTGCGGTTCATGGCGTCAAAATCAGCTACGCTGGTACCGCCAAATTTGGAGACAACAATTTCAGACATAACTACCTCGTGTCAGGGGATCCATTTTCAGCCTTGGCACAAGGGAAGAGCGGAAGACGGGTGGGCGCAGAGCGATACTTCGCTACTATTTTCACCCAGAAGTGCTCCACCACTTGCGAAACGCCCGACTGCGAACGCTTCTGGTGACAACCCAGGGGATTCAGCCCCTGTAGCCGATGATGAACGTGGCCAGCCGTTCAATCACCTCGGCGATGCACCCCCTCAGGTGTTATCACAGGACTGGCTCCTCCAACACCGTTACTTGGGCAACGCGCCTCTTCTGGCCTGCGCTAGCGCAGGTAGTACATTTATAAATAAAGGGTGAGCGGGGCGGTTGTCAACGACGGGGTCATGCGGATTTTTCATCCACTCCTGGCGGTCAGTAGTTCAGCTAATAAATGCTTCACTGCGCTAAGGGTTTACACTCAACATTACGCTAACGGCACTAAAACCATCACATTTTTCTGTGACTGGCGCTACAATCTTCCAAAGTCACAATTCTCAAAATCAGAAGAGTATTGCTAATGAAAAACATCAATCCAACGCAGACCGCTGCCTGGCAGGCACTACAGAAACACTTCGATGAAATGAAAGACGTTACGATCGCCGATCTTTTTGCTAAAGACGGCGATCGTTTTTCTAAGTTCTCCGCAACATTCGACGATCAGATGCTGGTGGATTACTCCAAAAACCGCATCACTGAAGAGACGCTGGCGAAATTACAGGATCTGGCGAAAGAGTGCGATCTGGCGGGCGCGATTAAGTCGATGTTCTCTGGCGAGAAGATCAACCGCACTGAAAACCGCGCCGTGCTGCACGTAGCGCTGCGTAACCGTAGCAATACCCCGATTCTGGTTGATGGCAAAGACGTAATGCCGGAAGTCAACGCGGTGCTGGAGAAGATGAAAACCTTCTCGGAAGCGATTATCTCCGGTGAGTGGAAGGGTTATACCGGCAAAGCAATCACTGACGTAGTGAACATCGGGATCGGTGGTTCTGACCTCGGCCCGTACATGGTGACCGAAGCACTGCGTCCGTACAAAAATCACCTGAACATGCACTTTGTTTCTAACGTCGATGGGACTCACATCGCTGAAGTGCTGAAAAAAGTAAACCCGGAAACCACGCTGTTCTTGGTAGCATCTAAAACCTTCACCACTCAGGAAACTATGACCAACGCCCATAGCGCGCGTGACTGGTTCCTGAAAGCGGCAGGTGATGAAAAACACGTTGCAAAACACTTTGCGGCGCTTTCCACCAATGCCAAAGCCGTTGGCGAGTTTGGTATTGATACTGCCAACATGTTCGAGTTCTGGGACTGGGTCGGCGGCCGTTACTCTTTGTGGTCAGCGATTGGCCTGTCGATTGTTCTCTCCATCGGCTTTGATAACTTCGTTGAACTGCTTTCTGGCGCACACGCGATGGACAAGCATTTCTCCACCACGCCTGCCGAGAAAAACCTGCCTGTCCTGCTGGCGCTGATTGGCATCTGGTACAACAATTTCTTTGGTGCGGAAACTGAAGCGATTCTGCCGTATGACCAGTATATGCACCGTTTCGCGGCGTACTTCCAGCAGGGCAATATGGAGTCCAACGGTAAGTATGTTGACCGTAACGGTAACGTTGTGGATTACCAGACTGGCCCGATTATCTGGGGTGAACCAGGCACTAACGGTCAGCACGCGTTCTACCAGCTGATCCACCAGGGAACCAAAATGGTACCGTGCGATTTCATCGCCCCGGCTATCACCCATAACCCGCTCTCTGATCACCACCAGAAACTGCTGTCTAACTTCTTCGCCCAGACCGAAGCGCTGGCGTTTGGTAAATCCCGCGAAGTGGTTGAGCAGGAATATCGCGATCAGGGTAAAGATCCGGCAACGCTTGACTACGTGGTGCCGTTCAAAGTGTTCGAAGGTAACCGCCCGACCAACTCCATCCTGCTGCGCGAAATCACTCCGTTCAGCCTGGGGGCGTTGATTGCGCTGTATGAGCACAAAATCTTTACTCAGGGCGTGATCCTGAACATCTTTACCTTCGACCAGTGGGGCGTGGAGTTGGGTAAACAACTGGCGAACCGTATTCTGCCAGAGCTGAAAGATGATAAAGAAATCAGCAGCCACGATAGCTCGACCAATGGTCTGATTAACCGCTATAAAGCGTGGCGCGGTTAATCATCATGCGTGCCTGATGCCGATATGTAGGCCGGATAAGGCGTTTACGCCGCATCCGCAACCGGAGCCTGATGCCAATATCGACATTAATGCATAGTATGAGGAGTTAAATAACCTTAAAAACAATGCCGACAATAAGTCGGCATTGTTTTATCAGATAAATCCCCTTGTCTGTGATTTAACGGAAATCATACCGTGAGGTTAATCCTAAAATAGATTTTTAATCGTTGTTTATTTCGGAGAATACGCAGATTAATTACTTTTGTTTTTATTTTAAATTTATGATTTTTATTGTTATTTAAATATAAGTTGAAGCTTATATTTGATATTCATTCCAATTATCCTAAAACGCCATCGCTAATTCCCCGCGCCGTAATTCGCATGCTTTAGTTGTGTATACTCGATCCCGCCCGAAATGTTTTTGGGTAAATCTCCATTCATTCAATGAAGGGAAATTGTTATGAAAAAAGTTCTGTATGGCATTTTTGCCATATCTGCGCTTGCGGCGACTTCTGCGTGGGCTGCACCTGTACAGGTGGGCGAAGCGGCAGGGTCGGCAGCAACGTCGGTTTCGGCGGGTAGTTCCTCCGCGACCAGCGTCAGCACCGTAAGCTCGGCGGTGGGTGTCGCGCTCGCGGCAACCGGTGGCGGTGATGGTTCTAATACCGGGACCACCACAACCACGACCACCAGTACCCAGTAATAAAGTATGTATCCCCAAAATAATTTGAGTCATTGCATCTGTGGCTTGAAGTATGAAGGGATTTACCATAACCACACTCCGGTGTGGTTATTCTGCCCCTCTGGAGAAGAGTCGTGAAGCGACCTGCACTCATTCTTATCTGCCTGCTATTACAGGCCTGTTCAGCCACGACTAAAGAGCTGGGCAATTCACTGTGGGACAGTCTGTTCGGCACGCCAGGCGTACAGCTGACGGACGATGATATTCAAAATATGCCCTACGCCAGCCAGTACATGCAGCTTAATGGCGGGCCGCAATTGTTTGTGGTGCTGGCCTTCGCTGAAGACGGACAACAAAAATGGGTCACTCAGGATCAAGCCACTCTTGTCACACAACATGGTCGTCTGGTGAAGACTTTGCTTGGCGGCGACAACCTGATTGAAGTGAATAACCTTGCCGCCGACCCGCTGATTAAACCCGCACAAATTGTTGATGGTGCAACATGGACGCGCACGATGGGCTGGACCGAGTACCAGCAGGTACGCTACGCCACCGCACGCTCAGTCTTCAAATGGGATGGCACCGATACCGTCAAAGTCGGCAGCGATGAAACCCTGGTTCGCGTGCTGGACGAAGAAGTCTCCACCGACCAGGCGCGCTGGCATAACCGCTACTGGATCGACAGCGAAGGGCAAATTCGCCAGTCGGAACAGTATCTCGGCGCGGATTATTTCCCGGTGAAAACCACTCTCATCAAGGCGGCAAAACAATGATTAAACAAACTTTTGTCGCGTTGCTTTTGAGTGTGGGAGCGTCATCGGTCTTCGCGGCAGGAACCGTCAAGGTGTTCAGCAATGGCAGCAGTGAGGCCAAAACACTAACAGGCGCAGAGCATTTAATCGATCTGGTAGGCCAACCGCGGCTGGCAAACAGCTGGTGGCCCGGTGCGGTGATTAGCGAAGAGCTGGCAACGGCGGCAGCATTGCGTCAGCAGCAGGCGTTGCTGACACGGCTGGCTGAACAGGCCGCAGACTCCAGCGCCGACGATGCCGCCGCCATTAACGCCTTACGCCAGCAAATTCAGGCGTTGAAAGTGACGGGCAGGCAAAAAATCAATCTTGATCCCGATATCGTGCGCGTTGCCGAACGCGGTAACCCACCGTTGCAGGGCAACTACACGCTGTGGGTCGGACCACCGCCGTCCACGGTCACGTTGTTCGGGCTTATCAGCCGTCCTGGCAAGCAGCCATTCACTCCAGGTCGCGACGTGGCGAGCTATCTCTCCGGGCAGAACCTGCTTAGCGGTGCGGATCGCAGCTACGCGTGGGTGGTTTACCCGGACGGACGCACGCAAAAAGCGCCGGTGGCTTACTGGAACAAGCGTCACGTAGAGCCGATGCCCGGCAGCATTATTTATGTTGGCCTCGCGGACTCCGTCTGGAGTGAGACGCCTGATGCCCTTAACGCCGACATTCTTCAGACTCTGACGCAGCGGATACCCCAATAATGAAAAAAAGACATCTGCTTAGCTTACTGGCGCTGGGCATTAGCATGGCTTGCTACGGCGAAACATATCCTGCGCCCATTGGCCCGTCGCAGTCGGATTTCGGTGGCGTAGGATTATTACAAACGCCCACCGCACGCATGGCGCGGGAAGGGGAGTTGAGCCTGAACTATCGCGATAACGATCAGTACCGTTATTACTCAGCTTCAGTGCAACTCTTCCCGTGGCTGGAAACAACGCTGCGCTACACCGACGTGCGCACCCGGCAGTACAGCAGCGTCGAAGCGTTCTCTGGCGATCAAACGTATAAAGATAAAGCCTTCGATCTCAAACTGCGTTTGTGGGAAGAGAGTTACTGGCTGCCGCAAGTGGCGGTTGGTGCGAGGGATATCGGCGGTACGGGGCTGTTTGATGCGGAATATCTTGTTGCCAGCAAAGCCTGGGGGCCGTTCGATTTTACGCTCGGCTTGGGCTGGGGTTATCTGGGCACCAGCGGTAATGTGAAAAATCCGCTCTGTTCAGCCAGTGATAAATATTGCTATCGCGATAACAGCTACAAACAGGCGGGATCTATCGACGGTAGCCAGATGTTCCACGGTCCTGCCTCACTGTTTGGCGGCGTGGAATACCAGACGCCCTGGCAACCGCTGCGCCTGAAACTGGAGTATGAAGGCAATAATTATCAGCAGGATTTTGCCGGGAAGCTGGATCAAAAAAGTAAGTTTAACGTCGGTGCGATTTATCGCGTTACCGATTGGGCCGACGTTAACCTTAGCTATGAACGTGGCAACACCTTTATGTTTGGCGTCACGCTGCGCACCAACTTTAACGATCTGCGCCCGTCTTACAACGATAACGCCCGCCCGCAATATCAACCGCAGCCGCAGGATGCCATTTTGCAGCATTCGGTGGTGGCGAATCAGTTAACGCTGTTGAAATACAATGCCGGACTTGCCGATCCGCAGATCCAGGCGAAAGGCGATACGCTGTATGTCACCGGCGAGCAGGTGAAATATCGTGATTCGCGCGAAGGGATCATCCGTGCTAATCGGATCGTGATGAACGATCTGCCGGATGGGATCAAAACGATCCGCATTACGGAAAATCGTCTTAACATGCCGCAGGTGACGACGGAAACCGATGTCGCCAGCCTGAAAAATCATCTCGCCGGAGAGCCGTTGGGCCACGAAACGAAGCTGGCGCAAAAACGCGTCGAGCCAGTGGTTCCGCAGTCCACCGAGCAGGGCTGGTATATCGACAAATCACGCTTTGATTTCCATATCGATCCGGTGCTGAACCAGTCGGTCGGTGGCCCGGAAAACTTTTACATGTATCAGCTGGGCGTGATGGGAATGGCAGATTTGTGGCTGACGGACCATCTGCTGACCACCGGCAGCCTGTTTGCAAATCTTGCCAACAACTACGACAAGTTTAACTACACCAATCCGCCGCAGGACTCGCACTTACCGCGCGTTCGTACCCATGTGCGCGAGTATGTGCAGAACGATGTCTATGTGAATAACCTGCAAGCCAACTACTTCCAGCATCTGGGCAACGGCTTCTACGGTCAGGTCTATGGAGGTTATCTCGAAACCATGTTTGGCGGTGCGGGGGCCGAAGTGTTGTATCGTCCGCTGGACAGTAACTGGGCGTTTGGTCTGGATGCCAACTACGTTAAACAGCGCGACTGGCGTAGTGCAAAAGATATGATGAAATTCACCGACTACAGCGTGAAAACCGGACATCTGACCGCCTACTGGACGCCATCTTTCGCCCAGGACGTGTTGGTGAAAGCCAGCGTCGGGCAGTATCTGGCAGGGGATAAAGGCGGCACGCTGGAGATCGCCAAACGCTTTGACAGCGGCGTGGTGGTGGGTGGCTATGCCACGATCACCAACGTTTTGAAAGAGGAGTACGGCGAAGGGGACTTCACCAAAGGCGTGTATGTCTCGGTACCGTTGGATCTCTTCTCGTCTGGCCCGACACGCAGCCGTGCGGCGATTGGCTGGACGCCGCTGACGCGTGACGGTGGTCAGCAACTTGGGCGTAAGTTCCAGTTGTATGACATGACCAGCGACCGTAGCGTCAATTTCCGCTAAGTCATGGGAAAGGTGCCAGTTTTCGCACTCACTGGCACCTTCATTCTTAATGGCCTGTCGAGCCATCAGGAACGCAGTTCACCCCCGGTTTGCGATCTGGTGTGTAAAGGCGAAAACATTCTGTCTTCCTGTCCGTCGATATCGGTTGCAGGTCTGGTTGCCTGAACGACTGGGCCATCATTGGGCTGGAGACATTGCTTTGCGGTAGGTCGGCTTTATCAGCAGTACCGAGCGGACCAGCATAAGCAGGAAGAACAGAGACTGATAACATCAAAGCAGCAAAATAAGGCTTCATTTTTACCACCTTTATCAGGTTACGTTTCATTTGTTCCAGAGGAACATTGTCGATTTTTCGCGCATTGCTGGTGGCTGGGAATCACCTGAATGGGTGATTTTTGAATTACCGGCTTGGGTGCGGTTTGTCTTGCCGGATGCGCCGCCAGGCGCGGCTTATCCGGCCTACGGGTAGGTATATCCGGCTTTGGTGGAGGCGCGCTCCAAATCCAGGTTGAACAAAACATACACAAAAAATATAGATCTCCGTCACATTTTTGCGTTATACAGGAAGCTCGCCACTGTGAAGGAGGTACTGCTATGACGTCACTCTCTCGTCCGCGCGTGGAGTTTATCTCCACCATTTTGCAGACCGTACTCAATCTTGGCCTGCTGTGCCTCGGCCTGATTTTGGTTGTCTTCCTCGGCAAAGAAACGGTGCATCTGGCAGATGTGCTGTTCGCGCCAGAACAAACCAGCAAATATGAGCTGGTGGTTTACTTTCTCTATTTCGAATTTATCGCGCTGATTGTGAAGTACTTTCAGTCCGGTTTTCACTTCCCGCTACGTTACTTTGTCTATATTGGGATCACCGCCATTGTGCGCTTGATCATCGTCGATCATAAATCGCCACTGGATGTGTTGATCTACTCGGCTGCGATCCTGTTACTGGTGATCACTCTGTGGCTGTGTAATTCGAAACGGCTGAAGCGGGAGTAAAAAGACAGCACGCCGAACTGGCGCGGCGTGCTGGACAGGAAGATTACAGCGTAGCAGTTTGTTGTGTTTTCTTCGTTTCCGGTTCCCGGAGGGCTTCCAGCTCCTCAAGGGTTTTACCTTTGGTTTCCGGGACAAATTTCCACATAAATAGTGCTGCCAGAACGCCCATACACCCGTAAATCCAGTAGGAGAAACCGTTGTGGAAATGGGCCACCAGCCAGGAGTTTTTGTCCATCATCGGGAAGGTCCAGGAGACGAAGTAGTTCGCCAGCCACTGGGCCGCCACCGCGATTGCCAGCGCCTTACCACGAATAGCATTCGGGAAGATTTCCGACAGCAGTACCCAGCATACCGGACCCCAGGACATGGCAAAGGCAGCAACATAGAACAGCATCGACAGTAGCGCCACAATACCCGGTGCCTGAGTGTAAAACGCGGTACCGAGGCTAAACATACCGATTGCCATTCCGAGTGCGCCGATAATTTGCAGTGGCTTACGACCAAATTTATCCACCGTCATAATTGCCAGAACGGTGAAGGTGAGGTTGATAACTCCGACAATAATGGTCTGCAACAGCGCGATATCCGTGCTGGCCCCCAGCGTTTTGAACACTTCCGGCGCGTAGTACAGCACCACATTGATGCCGACAAATTGCTGGAAGATGGAGAGCATAACGCCGATGACAATCACGCCCACGCCAAACATCAGCAGACGACCACCGGTTTTGCGGCCATGATCCAGGGAGTGTTTAATTTCCTGTACTGCCTGAGTTGCAAGCGTGTTGCCCATAATTTTGCGCAGGATACTTTCCGCCTGTTCTTGCTTGCCGCGTGACATCAGCCAGCGAGGACTTTCGGTAATGCTGCCAACTTACTGATTTAGTGTATGATGGTGATTTTAAGGTGCTTGCGTGGCTTCCATTTCCATCAGATGTCCTTCCTGCTCCGCTACTGAAGGCGTGGTGCGTAACGGCAAAAGCACTGCCGGACATCAGCGCTATCTCTGCTCTCATTGCCGTAAAACATGGCAACTACAGTTCACTTACACCGCCTCTCAGCCCGGTACGCACCAGAAA
>NZ_MECT01000409.1:0-581 GCF_001722145.1 Shigella sp. FC1544 | reverse complement strand
AGACCGCACGAATATAACGGTGGGTTACCCCCAAACGAATCGGAAAATCGATACTGGAAAAACTCTAACTCGGTGGCCAGTTTTTGTTGACCACTTCACTGATCAAAGAGGTTACCCTGCGTGTAATCCGCTTCGAGGTAGAATGTGTGCTGTTTGTTATACTGTGCACTGACTCCCACGCCGTTATTCCAGCCATTACCTTTGAAACTGTACTTCTCCCGGGAGTTGTTCAACAGATATTCGGTATCCCCTGAAAACTCGCGGATAGCGCCAGTCTTCTGAGGTAGCCTGAGTTTAACGGACACTCCTTCCTGAAATAGAATGGTATCAGAAGGAGCTAATAATGAGCAGAAAAAACCAACGTTACTCTAAAGAGTTCAAAGCCGAAGCTGTCAGAACGGTTCTTGAAAATCAACTTTCGATCAGTGAAGGCGCTTCCCGATTATCCCTTCCTGAAGGCACTTTAGGACAATGGGTTACCGCCGCCAGAAAAGGGCTCGGTACTCCTGGTTCCCGCACGGTGGCTGAACTGGAATCTGAAATTCTGCAACTGCGTAAGGCGTTAAATGAAGCTCGCCTTG
>NZ_MECT01000408.1:0-583 GCF_001722145.1 Shigella sp. FC1544 | reverse complement strand
TCTGCATATCTGACACTTTGGTTCCCACTACTTATTTGGTGGACACCACTTTGTCTAATTCGTCAGATTCTGACCAGACGGTTCAGGCTGTACGCTTACGTTTTTATAATCCGGCCATGACATTTTTACAACATTGTCAGTGCGTTAAGGCGGGATGTTTTTGGCTGACGCCAGTCCAGCTTATCGAGGAGCATTGCCAGTTGCGAGCGGGTAATGGATACCTTGCCGTCACGCACAGCAGGCCAGATAAACTGGCCTTCCTCCAGGCGTCTGGTGAACAGGCACAGACCATCAGCATCAGCCCACAGGATTTTAATCATGTCACCCCGTCGGCCACGGAAGATGAACAGGTGACCGGAGAAGGGATTATCATTCAGCACATGCTGTACCTGTTCACCCAGCCCGTTGAAAGACTTACGCATATCGGTTATCCCAGCAACGAGCCAGATGCGGGTGCCTGACGGGAGTGAGATCATCGTCCCCACCCGGTCAGTTCACGGATCAACACTGTGAGCAGCTCTGGTGAAGGATTTTCCAGCGTCATGTTACCGTGACGGAACTCCACCTTGCAGGAGCTGGCACT
>NZ_MECT01000407.1:0-585 GCF_001722145.1 Shigella sp. FC1544 | reverse complement strand
CATAATGGACCCCATGAACCAGAAGAAACGATTTCAGACGTTGCCTTGCATGCCGTAAATCATCGCGGGCAGATGCCCATGCCCGGGCCAAATCCCGGAATGCCTCATCTTCAATGCCGGGTACGTAGACAGCAGAAAGATCTCCTGCACGCAGTGAACGCACAAGTCTGATGGCATCACGGCGATCGGTTTTAACCCGCTCCCCCGGTTTTTTCGGGATAAGTGAGGGGGCGCAGACCATGCAGTCAAAACCGGATTTCACCAGCCGACGATAAAGTCCATAACCACAGGGCCCCGCTTCATAAACGATACTGACCTGCGATGACTTTGACCTGAGACGTTTACAAAGATTCTGAATATCAGTAGGTGATGTGCCAATTTTACCCATCAGTTCAACAGGTTCTGAATTGATAGCATAAGCGACAGTAATCGATTCTTTGTGAACATCTAACCCGACGTACAATGTGTTATTGTTGTTCATGCTGGCCTCCGTGGTGGAAATACCGGGGTGTAGCAACAGCTCACCCATGCGGCTCTGACAACGATGTTAACCCGCGTTAAATATCCCACGTTGGCCAGCATCTG
>NZ_MECT01000406.1:0-585 GCF_001722145.1 Shigella sp. FC1544 | reverse complement strand
CAGATGTTCTATTTCCCGTTCATCTTCTTCGATCTTTTCTTCGGCGCGGGCCAGTGCAGAGCGCAGGAAGGCCTCCGTCTCTTCAACCAGACTCAGTTGCTGGTCTTTCTGACGGAGCTGGCATTCCAGTTCTGCAATGCGAATGAGGTATTTTTGATTCATGGCCGTTTTTATAATCCGGCCATGACATTTTTACAACATTGTCAGTGCGTTAAGGCGGGATGTTTTTGGCTGACGCCAGTCCAGCTTATCGAGGAGCATTGCCAGTTGCGAGCGGGTAATGGATACCTTGCCGTCACGCACAGCAGGCCAGATAAACTGGCCTTCCTCCAGGCGTCTGGTGAACAGGCACAGACCATCAGCATCAGCCCACAGGATTTTAATCATGTCACCCCGTCGGCCACGGAAGATGAACAGGTGACCGGAGAAGGGATTATCATTCAGCACATGCTGTACCTGTTCACCCAGCCCGTTGAAAGACTTACGGTAAGCGTACAGCCTGAACCGTCTGGTCAGAATCTGACGAATTAGACAAAGTGGTGTCCACCAAATAAGTAGTGGGAACCAAAGTGTCAGATATGCAGA
>NZ_MECT01000405.1:0-587 GCF_001722145.1 Shigella sp. FC1544 | reverse complement strand
GGCTACGTCGGTGCTAAATCACGTCAGCGCTGGCTGTTTTACGCGTATGACAGGATACGGAGGACGGTTGTGGCGCACGTCTTCGGTGAACGCACTCTGGCCACACTGGAGCGTCTTCTGAGCCTGCTGTCGGCCTTTGAGGTCGTGGTATGGATGACGGATGGCTGGCCGCTGTATGAATCACGCCTGAAGGGAAAGCTGCACGTTATCAGCAAGCGTTACACTCAGCGCATTGAGCGACATAATCTGAATCTGAGACAACATCTGGCAAGGCTGGGACGGAAGTCACTGTCGTTCTCAAAATCGGTGGAGCTGCATGACAAGGTCATCGGGCATTATCTGAACATAAAACACTATCAGTAAGTTGGAGTCATTACCCACGGTTGGTGATGCTGCCAACTTACTGATTTAGTGTATGATGGTGTTTTTGAGGTGCTCCAGTGGCTTCTGTTTCTATCAGCTGTCCCTCCTGTTCAGCTACTGACGGGGTGGTGCGTAACGGCAAAAGCACTGCCGGACATCAGCGCTATCTCTGCTCTCACTGCCGTAAAACATGGCAACTGCAGTTCACTTACACCGCTTCTCAA
>NZ_MECT01000404.1:0-591 GCF_001722145.1 Shigella sp. FC1544 | reverse complement strand
CGCAACAGGCTGTTTTTTATACTTGCACCGATTCCCGGGCACACTTAGCCTGTGTCAGGCCGGCATATACCTCAGCAGACTGATATCCCGCGCGTTTTTCTTCAGCCCCTCCACATTCAGTCCCGCGATGGCCCGGCGGTATACCATCCGGCCGCCACACAGCACGCATTCGAACGGGTCACGACTCAGGAACTGTTTCACCATTTGTGCATAGCACACTTTCGCCACTGGTTCCGGTTTATCCATCCCCAGAGCACGGTACACCTGCGGCAGCTTCTCTCCACACACCCGGTTGGCAAGGAACCCGAAGTACCTCACCATCTTAAAAAACTTCTCCGGGATGTGTAATGCCAGTCAGTTAAGCAACTGACTGGCTCTTTTTCGGGGCTGTGGGGTATTTCCAGGGCCTCTCCTTTACCACTCTCGGGAAGGCCCTTCCCCTTCTCGTCGGTAATTTCACAAGTTGTCCCATACTTGCAAGATCGCGCATCAGCTCCGGTATACGTCCCGGTGAAGCGCCCTGCAATGTCATCAGCATTCTCATCACCATTCCGCATGATTCTGAGAAACTCAGTTGATTCGGCCAGTAAC
>NZ_MECT01000403.1:0-593 GCF_001722145.1 Shigella sp. FC1544 | reverse complement strand
ACTGTTACGACAACGCTCCGATGGAAAGCTTCTGGGGAACGCTGAAAAATGAGAGCCTGAGCCACTATCGTTTTAATAACCGGGATGAAGCCATCTCAGTAATACGGGAATACATTGAGATTTTCTACAATCGTCAGCGTCGTCACTCTCGTCTGGGGAATATCTCCCCGGCAGCCTTCAGGGAAAAATATCATCAGATGGCTGCTTAAAAAAAGAACAAATGGTAGTGTCCGCTATTGCCAGTACACCTCATAAGGCGAGGAAACGTTTTGCAATGCTGAGAGAATAGGAACGGTAAAAATGGCTGCCAGCGAACCGAAACATAACATTGAGGTACGGCGACCTATCTTATCCGACAGCGCGCCAATGAGTGGTTGAATAAGCATGAATACAAACAATGCGGCAGTCATAATGCCACTCGCCACGTTGGCATGCATTCCCGCAGTATTTACCAGATACTTCTGCATATAAGTGGTGAAGGTATAGAAACAAAGGTAAGCGTGCAGCAAGAACCGTATTGACGGGGATGTGTTATTCAGTCGGCAGTGCTACGCGCCAGGGGAGCAGTTCGCCGACCCGGTTTATCGGCCAGT
>NZ_MECT01000402.1:0-599 GCF_001722145.1 Shigella sp. FC1544 | reverse complement strand
GGGATACAGGGAGATAAAACAGACGATGCAACTGAGCAGGCTGACGCTGAGAAGTAAAAAGCCGGAGCTTGTGGAGCAAGAGCTGTGGGGTGTCTTACTGGCTTATAATCTGGTGAGATATCAGATGATTAAAATGGCGGAACATCTGAAAGGTTACTGGCCGAATCAACTGAGTTTCTCAGAATCATGCGGAATGGTGATGAGAATGCTGATGACATTGCAGGGCGCTTCACCGGGACGTATACCGGAGCTGATGCGCGATCTTGCAAGTATGGGACAACTTGTGAAATTACCGACGAGAAGGGGAAGGGCCTTCCCGAGAGTGGTAAAGGAGAGGCCCTGGAAATACCCCACAGCCCCGAAAAAGAGCCAGTCAGTTGCTTTACTGACTGGCATTACTCCGGGATGTGCTGTTTCAGCCTCGCGACCAGCTCACGCTGTGTCAGCGTTTCCGTCGCCGTTTCTCCCGTTTTGTGGTCCAGGTAACGGAAGTTCAGGCTCGCCCCTCCGTTGTAATGTGCCAGCCGGGAGGCCGCTATCGGCGGCTTCTTCAGATAACGACCCAGGTAGCGCGCCGTATTCCTCCCGCCGGCCGTTTT
>NZ_MECT01000401.1:0-603 GCF_001722145.1 Shigella sp. FC1544 | reverse complement strand
CTGTATGAATCCCGCCTGAAGGGAAAGCTGCACGTAATCAGCAAGCGATATACGCAGCGAATTGAGCGGCATAACCTGAATCTGAGGCAGCACCTGGCACGGCTGGGACGGAAGTCGCTGTCGTTCTCAAAATCGGTGGAGCTGCATGACAAAGTCATCGGGCATTATCTGAACATAAAACACTATCAATAAGTTGGAGTCATCACCCGCCTTCCAGTTCAATCCATAGTGCATTACGACCAGCTTTGATTGTCGGCCAGTCCATACCTTTGATTCTTTCCCATGAGCGGGAGGTGAATGTTTTTTCCAGCAAATCAGCTTTTGCGCGTTTGGCGTCGTTACTGGTGCCCCCATGGTGCTTGTTGAGCAACTCGATAATTTCATCAAGTGCGATTTCTTTTGCACGCTTTTCTTTTAGCCATGTCGGTGTACCGTCGTTGGCAAATAATTCACTGTTATCCCGTGAGGTATCGATGCCGAGGTGTTCACCTCCCAGGTTAAGAATGAAGTGGTCAACAAAAACTGGCCACCGAGTTAGAGTTTTTCCAGTATCGATTTTCCGATTCGTTTGGGGGTAACCCACCGTTATATTCGTGCGGTCTT
>NZ_MECT01000400.1:0-604 GCF_001722145.1 Shigella sp. FC1544 | reverse complement strand
TTGAGAAGCGGTGTAAGTGAACTGCAGTTGCCATGTTTTACGGCAGTGAGAGCAGAGATAGCGCTGATGTCCGGCAGTGCTTTTGCCGTTACGCACCACCCCGTCAGTAGCTGAACAGGAGGGACAGCTGATAGAAACAGAAGCCACTGGAGCACCTCAAAAACACCATCATACACTAAATCAGTAAGTTGGCAGCATCACCAACGGTGTGTATTACCGACCGCTGCAAAAACTGATTAATGGCACCTGGTATAACGTAGCGAGTATTTAACAATGTTGCATTTAAAAAATATTACGGCAGGTAATCCGAAAACCGCGGAACAATATCAGCTGACAAAACAGTATGATGTCACCTGGCTTTTTTCGGAAGACGGCAAAAACTGGTATGAAGAACAGAAGAACTTTGCCAGTGACACCATAAAAATGGTTTACACCGGAGACGGGCGCGTGGTGTGGGTCGGTAAGGATGTGACAGGCATTGAACCCCGTAACGCCAGTGTTATTGAAGTTCCTGATATTACCGCCAACCGCCGCATTACCGCGCCGGGTTACTGGTTTTACCGCAATGATGAATTTGTCTTTGACTACAGACTCAAAGCGGAAG
>NZ_MECT01000399.1:0-25540 GCF_001722145.1 Shigella sp. FC1544 | reverse complement strand
ATGTCACGCTGAAAATGCCGGCCTTTGAATGGGTTCATGTGCAGCTCCATCAGCAAAAGGGGATGATAAGTTTATCACCACCGACTATTTGCAACAGTGCCATAGATTCTTACGTAGCGTTTCTGGCGTGCATTTTCGGGTGGTTTGTTACTGTTTTTAACGGGGATACGTCAGAAACGCGCTCAGGCCGTCTGAGCGGTACGCGTAATGAGGCGTTATGGTAAATAGCCTATGCTAATGTCCGCTAAGAGCGAAAAGCAGACTGTCACGCGTTGAAGTTAATTGTATTACTTAGATAAACACTATCATTTTCCTGACGTTAAGTTGTATCTTTGATAGGATTAAAAAACGTATAGATAGCTTATGCTACTGAGGGAATAAAAATGACGAAAATTAGTGAACGATGGAAGCACAATGGCATTACTGAAGGTTATTGCAATATTTGTGGGAAATATGGCTTGCTCACAAAAGATCATGTTCCTCCAAAGTGCGCCATAACCTTAGGCCCTGTTTTGCAGAAAACAGTTAGCGAATTTTTTGGTATTCAGGAACCAGTTAAACCATTAAATGCTAAAAATGGCTCTTATTTCAGAACCATTTGCAGCCACTGTAACAATAAGGTATTAGGTGGGCTCGATGTTGCAATTGAAAATGTAACAAAGTCCTTTAAAGAACAGTTAAGTCGATATATGAATGGTATGAATGTATATCCATTCATTAGAATACCTTTTGATAGCATATCTTTCACTAAGGCTATGATTGGGCACGTGCTATCAGCAACTTCAGTTGAAGATTGTAAAAAAGAACCCGTAGATAGCCCCTTCTATACACCTTTAAAGGATTATGTTTTGGGTAAAAATTCAAGTTTTGAGGAAACTCATGATATTTACTACTGGTTTTACCCACACAGAATGCACATATCCGCTCAAAGTGTAGCATTTATGAACGAAGGACATGTGGCATTTATTTGTGCTTTACATTTTTTTCCTATCGGTTTTATTATCACAATGAAAAATGAAGGAACATACCCTGCCCACTCTACAAAATTAGAACTTGAAGATAAATTCCTTACATTTAATATGACCTCTATAAATTATGAGTATACGACATTTCCATTTGTAAATCTTAAGGGAAACCAAATGTATGCGATAAGCAACGGTCATACTTGTGTGAGTTATCCAATAATTAAGTGACGGCTAAATCATACAATCTACGCATGTTCACTTTCTACATATACCATCTATAATGTCCGCTGTTGGCACAGGGCTGCTATTGCAGCCCTGACAACCTTAGATTTCAATCGATTCAGAGATCTCTAACGCATCATCGACTTCAATGCCCAGATAACGGACTGTGCTTTCCAGTTTCCTATGGCCTAACAGAAGTTGGATCACCCTGAGATTCTTAGTTTTCTTGTAGATAAGGTAAGGTTTTGTTCTTCTCATGGAATGTGTGCTGTAAAGCGAATCGTCGAGACCAAGCTTTGCTATCCACCCATGAAAAATCCGGTTGTATTGCCGGGTTGATATGTGCTGGTTAGTACCGACCCGGGATCGAAACAAGAAGTCATTACTATGTAAATTACCAAGTTTTATCAATGCAGTAACAGCTTCTCTTGTCCCTTTGGTTATCTCAAATTGGACAGGGCTACCGGTTTTCTGCTGCAACACCGTTGCCCTGCTTGAAACAGAGCTACCATATGCAACATCAGATACTTTAAGTTTTACCAGATCGCAGCCTCGTAGCTTACTGTCCAGGGCCATATTGAACAGAGCCAAATCGCGCGTCTTACCTTCCAGTTCAAGCCTGATTCGGATCCCCCAGATATGAGATATCTGAAGTGGTCTTTTTTGGCCTACGATACGGCCTTTGTTCCACGATGAAGTGTTCATACTCAAATCTCCTGCAATGTGGGAGATTTGAGTATGGTTGTCCCTTATGAGCGAATTGCAGACATTAACGTTTGGTTAAGGGACGGGCTGTAGCCCGTCCCAGTGAGCGAAGCTTAATTTAGTCCGTGTGCAGCGCTTTGTTAGCCAAAACTGATGTGATTTTTAGTTAGATCTCTATATCTCTTATCGTTGTGTACTTTATGGAGGATCGTTTGGTTGGCGATCAAAAAATCTATAATTTCTTGAATTCTTTCGCTACGAGCATTGGCTCTTAACAAAGTCAAAACGCTTACCATATGTTGCTGGCAGTATTTGTTGTCTAAATTCACTCGCACTTCATTAGAGTGCATTGCTATAACTGTATTGATAATGTTTTGATCGCCAAGCATGCCAAAAAACTGATCATACAAAGGTCGTCCCGCCGGAGAAACACCAGTATTATATGGTATTCCTTTACCAACACGACAAATCAAAACTGTTTTTATAAGCTTATGAACCCTCTCTAAAGGTATGTCATTTTCAGTCTTTAAATACGAAAGAATCTTCCGCATATGAGGGGGTTCATTATAAAAGTTATCCCAAGCATACCTAGCCTCTAAGAGATCGTCGGCATGGCCGTCCAGTGATATAATTCTAGAGTCTAATGATTGATAACGATTACCATCACAAAACGTAAAAAACTCAATACCTAAAGCATGTTTCTCGTTGTGAAGATTGTTCTTGTATCCGTCTAGCGTCACGCCGAGCTTGTATTTTACGTTATCACTGCTTTTATTCCAGATATGCGGAGCAAAAAGAGCGATATTTTTTCTGACAACATTTCCTGTTGAATCAGCTGTATATATGCCGAAAATACTATTGAGTAGATTGTCAGTATTCTGAAGCGACAGATCATTCAAAGGTCTTTCCATGCTATGAATTGTGGCTTCATCAAGAACATCAGTGGATCTTTTTAGATTCTCAAGGAATGATTTTATTTGTATGGCAGACGCGGACGGTTTGTCGTTCAAAATATCTTGAACGCATGTTTGGAGCCAGCCAAGAAGTTCAAAAGCATTTATGGAGTATGAATTTGGGTGCGAAGCACCAATGTCATTCCTCATAGTCAATATATGATTGAGCTTGGTGTAAACAACGTCAGATATTAATTCAAGTTTTCGGCAAGTATTAATAAGGGTGTTGTCTTTTAAACCAGAAAGATCTTCTTCGGTAGAATAAAGCTCTCTACGTCCTCCTCCAACTGCAGCATCAAAGAACATATCGAGGCCATAAACTACTACTTTTTCCCTTAAATTCAGTACAACTTCATTCCAAACATAATTTAACGA
The DNA here is from genome assembly GCF_001722145.1 of Shigella sp. FC1544. Taxonomy (NCBI): domain Bacteria; kingdom Pseudomonadati; phylum Pseudomonadota; class Gammaproteobacteria; order Enterobacterales; family Enterobacteriaceae; genus Shigella; species Shigella sp. FC1544. Next base: position 22,320 of record NZ_MECT01000399.1, on the reverse strand, counting down.
TGCATCAAATAGTCCTATAGCCGCACCAGCAACGAACTTTGATAAATATCGAGCATCTCTTTTTACCTCAGCAGGTAAAGAATCTATGAATGTGGGGAGGTTTTTTTCAATAATTTGGCGCTCAGGGAGAGAGGCAATTATATTTTCGGTCGGCAAACCAAGATAGGATAAATATCCTTCAAATTTTGTTGTATCTGTGGAAAGTACCCCTGTTCCAGGTTTTGCAATCAATTCTGAACTCATACGATTATTTCCTTATCTGGTTGAAGGCTAGAGAACAGCTAACGCTTTTAGCAGGGGCGCGACGTTAGGAGCGTCCCATACCTAAACTTGTTAAGGTATTTGTGAGCAAACGCCACCAGTATTTGGGTTTAGATCCAATACATACTTCATGCGAGTACAACCTATCCCGAATCAAGCAGGAGTCATTTCTCCCGCACTTAGGGTTTGGACATTTCATGTTCCCTACCCATGGTGAATTCGATTCGTAATGTACGATCTTCATAAAGCCTTAACAATTTAATAGAAGGCTTTTTTGCCCGCAAGTGGAACATTTTTCTGCCTTCTTTCCTGATCTTTACTCACATCAAACTAACGCTGATATACCTCTATTTCAACAGGTTTTTCTGAAATCAATAAATTTGCGTCCGGCAAACTTTATACAGCCAGTACGCGAGTTGTTCTTGATTTACTTAAGCTGGACACATGGGAATTATCCAGCGGCTTGTGCTAGTAAAAGAAGAAATTATCAGGCATTTACCACAACGCCCAATGCCCGCTTTTGGCACAAAGCAGACGCCCACTCTCACGCGAATGCTTTGCCCTTGACTTGCCAACAACCGTATCGCTTGCTCCGCAACTATGGTTTTTTATTAGAATCTTCGCCACTAAATAAATTATAATAAATTGATTTTATTAGATATCTGTCAGAATCTATATGGTCAGCACGAGTAGCATGCTCTAATGTTTCAAATGCTAGGGTTTGTGCGGCTTCAGCAAAAATTCCAGGCCAACCCTTACTCAGCATCGACAGTCCTTTAAGGACCCTTATCTGAATTTCCCTCATACTGGCACCATCGCGCGCAACAGGTGAGAAAAAGTCTTCAAGTAGATCGTTATTCTGAAGTGGTGCAACATGTACAGAAGGATATTTCACTTCTATTTCATCAGATTTATTCTGCGCGTAAGCGGAAAGTATACGTACACCTCTGCCAATGACATCAATGGCGGTTCCAGGATCGTTCACTGCGGGGGAAAGGGCTCGGCAGGCTATTTCGGCCATGACGCTAAGACAAAATCGGGGGTCCTGAGCAAATGAACGTACATCCGAGACAATAATCGTCTCAAGTAAATCGGTGCTGATTGATGACTCCTGGCCCTGACTCAGGTACAAAACTGGCGTGGACGGATGTATGAAACTGCCCGGCTGCGCCACGAGGTATACATGACGGGGATCATTGGTCAGCAGCTTGCTGAGTTTCACCATATCAACATATTCAACATAGCCAATCTTTTTCGGATAAACTGCAACCGTTCCTTTCGGCTGTTCATTGTTCTCAAGCCATGGATATCCGCCGAGACAGGGATTTCTTGCTCTCGCAATAAATGTTTCGATGGCCGCCTGTTCTACTTTTGCCGTTGTCTCACCAACCCTCCCCAGAGAGGTCAAATGCTGTATCCAGCGAAGCAATGTGATGAGGATTAAGGCAATGACAACCAGTGTTACAATGAATAAAATGACTCTCCCCCTTTCTCCATAAGCTCCCATATTGAGGGCAATAATCCCTACCAGACTGAAGAGAAAAGAACCGATGAAGGTGGCCAGTACATTTTGTGTGGTGACGTCTTCAACAACTAAACGAGTAGCTCTGGGAGTCACATTAGTAGTGGCTGAACCGTAGGCTGTGACCATGATGCTCAGCGAAAATGTGGTCACTGCCAGCATACTCGATGCCAGTATGTTCAGAATGTTATCGACTGCTTCCGCACCAACCTTCACGGAAACCGACTCAGGTATCATTGATTTAAAAAGAATTGATAAAAGGGCCGTTATTATTGCGACAATTGCGAATAACGTTGCCCTGAACCATAGTTTTTTAAATGTCTGCTTCAGCATCCATTTCCAGCGTGAAATCATTCTGCATTCCCTCATATTGCAGCCGGGATAAATAAATGCCGCCTCTGTGGCGGCATGTTGCTGTTAACGAACCAGATGCAGGAAGTGCAGGTGTTTTTCGTACTGGTCCAGTATGTCATTAATCAGCTGTTCCTGATTCCAGCCCATTACATCATAATTTTGGCCGCCCTCTTTGAGATAGACTTCAGCGCGATAATATCGATGTTGTTCACTCTGCTGCTCATCATTATCCAGCGCAGCGAGCGCGAAGGTCGGTGAGTTATACCCGCGAAGCCTCACTTCATATATATAATTCAGCTCGTTGCCCAAATCGACTTCAAGGCGAATACGATCCTCGGCGGCGTCACTGATGTGGCTTATCGTTCCCTGCTTGTTAAGTTCCTCCTGAACCAGCGTCATGGCGGGTTGGATAATGTCGTCCATAAAACGTTTCACAAGAGAGCGCTTCGGCAAATACGCGATATTGCGTAACCTTCTCTGCCAGGGAATTGGGTTACGTGCAGCCGTAGGAGCAATAGTCGCCATGCTAAGGCTTTCACGCTTGGTCAAATCCCGACGCAGGGCTTTTAACAGTCCGTATATGGATATTAATAAGATAACTGAGAAGGGCAATGCACTCGCTATCGTTACGGTTTGCAACGCACTCAGCCCCCCTGCGATCAGCAGGGCAATAGCAACAACGCCCATGAGCAATGCCCAGAAAATTCGCTGCCAGACGGGCGTGTTTGCCACCCCACCTGATGCCAGAGTATCCACAACCATTGCCCCCGAATCAGCAGACGTTACAAAGAAGACGATGACCATCGCCATTGCAATGAATGACAGCACGGAAGAGAACGGGAAATGCTCCAGGAAATTAAACAGGGCAAGCGCAACATCCTGCTGAACGGTATTGGCGAGGTCAGTGGCGCCCTGGTTCATGATGAGATAGATGGCGCTGTTTCCAAACACCGTCATCCACATGAGCGTAAAGCCGGCGGGAACAAACAACACGCCAGTCACGAACTCACGAATTGTCCTGCCGCGGGAAACGCGTGCAATGAACATACCTACAAACGGCGACCATGAAAGCCACCATCCCCAGTATAATAATGTCCAGCCCCCCAGCCAGTTGCTCGACTTGGGTTCATACGCGTAAAGGTTGAACGTTTTACTCACCAGTTCCGACAGATAACCACCCGTATTTTCCACAAATGACTTCAGCAGAAGCACAGTGGGACCCAGGCACAAGACCAGCGCCAGGAGCAACACCGCCAGGCCCAGATTAAGCTCAGACAGGATGCGTATTCCCTTGTCCAGGCCGGACACCACCGAAATCGTCGCTAACCCCGTGATGACCACGATCAAAATGACCTGTACCGTTTCATTGATGGGCACGCCGAAAAGATGGTTCAAACCGGCATTCACCTGCAATACACCGTAACCCAGCGATGTTGCAACGCCAAAGACAGTGCCTATCACGGCGAAGATATCAACCGCGTGGCCTATAGGCCCGTAAATGCGATCGCCGATAATGGGATAGAGCGCAGAACGCAGCGTTAAAGGCAGACCGTGACGGTAACTGAAAAAGGCCAGAATCAGCGCCACGATGGCATAAATTGCCCATGCGTGCAGACCCCAGTGGAAGAACGTCAGGCGCATGGCTTCCTTCGCTGCCGCAACGGTCTCTGGAGTGCCGACAGGTGGCGAAAGATAATGCATCACAGGTTCGGCAACGCCAAAGAACATCAGGCCGATCCCCATCCCTGCCGAAAAAAGCATCGCGAACCAGGAGTGGTAGCTGAAATCAGGCTGCGCATGGTCTGGGCCCAGCTTTATATCACCGTAACGTGAGAGTCCAAGGAACGTGACGCTCAGTAAAATCAGGGCCACAGCAAGTATGTAGAACCAGCTGGCATTCGTGAAGATTTGTTGCTGAAGTAGTTTAAAATTTTTGTCGGCGACATCCGGGAATACGGCGGCAAAGGCGACAAGAAGGAAAATTAGCAAAGCAGATGTAAAGAATACCGCTTTGTTAACCTGGCTTGTAGACTTCTTTGGGGTTGTATCATTTTCACTCATAATCATTTATTCCATTAATTAAATCCGCACTGGATAGAAGGTACTACCTCTCACAGAGTAGCAAAGTTCAACTGGCTATGCGGGATTAATCGGAATGCATGGTGGAATGAGTGCCGATACAAATCATCCTATATTCTAAGGAGTTTTAAGTTACTCAGCCTGCCAATTACTGGGGCATTTAATTTGTATGATCTGTATCAAAGCTGGGATATAAGTTAAGTGAAGTATATTAGGCACGAATTACCAGCGTCTGCTCTTGGCACAAAGCGGACAGTGATCACCGTTCTTACGACTACTTTCTGACTTCCTTCGTGACTTGCCCTAAGCATGTTGTAGTGCGATACTTGTAATGACATTTGTAATTACAAGAGGTGTAAGACATGGGTAGCATTAACCTGCGTATTGACGATGAACTTAAAGCGCGTTCTTACGCCGCGCTTGAAAAAATGGGCGTAACTCCTTCTGAAGCGCTTCGTCTCATGCTCGAGTATATCGCTGACAATGAACGCTTGCCGTTCAAACAGACACTCCTGAGTGATGAAGATGCTGAACTTGTGGAGATAGTGAAAGAACGGCTTCGTAAGCCTAAGCCAGTACGTGTGACGCTGGATGAACTCTGATGGCGTATTTTCTGGATTTTGACGAGCGGGCACTAAAGGAATGGCGAAAGCTGGGCTCGACGGTACGTGAACAGTTGAAAAAGAAGCTGGTTGAAGTACTTGAGTCACCCCGGATTGAAGCAAACAAGCTCCGTGGTATGCCTGATTGTTACAAGATGGAGAGCATGAAAAACCTCGGGGCAGCCATCGAATGATGCCATCTACAGGGGTTAAAATAACCACCATCATTTCATAACAATACCTGCTGACTATGAAGATCTACGTCATCAAAATAGCAGTTCATGGAGTCAGTCCGATGGTCTGGCGTCGGCTGAGAATTGCTGCCGACACGTCACTGGCCGCGCTTCACTTCATTTTCCAGATAGTGCAGGGCTGGGGGGACGACCATCTCCATCAATTTCACATTTATGGCAAAGATTACGGTATCTCCTACGAAGGAGGCATCGGTTTTGTCGATAATCCGTTCCGGGTCGTGATTGATGATTTTGCTTTTGATGCTGGCGATCGCTTTACCTATGAATACAATTTCTTTGAGCACTGGCTTCATGACATTCGTGTTGAGGCCATTTATGAAAACTCTACGCTGAAAGCGCCGTTTTGTATAAGCGGCCATGGTATGCCCGGAGCCACAGCTGCGGATGAGTTCGATAAAACCCTGGCGTTTCTTGAAGCTATCGTTAATGCGGATGATGAAACAACGGTCGGCGAGATCCGCCCTTTTGCTGACGACCTGGATGCTGTCAGGTTCAACCGCCACAAAATCAACCGGCAACTGAGCAGGCTCGACCTTGCATCTCCGGTACTGGAGCCTGAAGTTATCTGGCTGGGCCGTCGTCGCTGACTGATGTCTATAAAGGTATACGTTTTCAGCATGCCTCTCAGATCCCCGAAAAAATGTCTATAAACCTCCCTAAATCAGTGTTTATGGATTATTCTTTAAATCTCTATGATGTTTAAAGACCTTCCGGAGGTTTTGCGTGCAATATGCCTACATCAGGGTAAGCTCGGCCGATCAGAATACGGCCCGTCAGGAAGAGGCATTGTCAAAGGCGGGTTTTCAGCCTGATAAAATTTGTGTTGAGCATGCCAGCGCGAAGGACACAAACCGCCCGGGGTTACAGGAACTCCTGGGGCAATTACGCCCTGGTGATACGCTTCTGGTTCATTCCATCGATCGCCTTTGCCGGAATATGTCGGATATGTGCGCTGTCACCACCCGGCTTCGTGACCAGGGCGTTACCCTTATTTTTCTGAAAGAGCAGCTGACGTTCAGCGCCGGCACAAACAATCCGATGCAGGAACTGCAGCTGCACATGATGTCGGCATTCAGCCAGTTTGAACGAGCCTTACTGAAGGAAAGGCAGGCCGACGGCATCGCCGCGAAAAAAGCACGGGGTGAAAAAACAGGGCGCCCCGGCGCCGATATCAAAAAGATCCAGGAAATTGACGCACTCAGAAGCAGAGGGGTCAGGCTCAGGATCGCCTGCGACCATGCGGGCCTTGGCGTTTCCACATATTATAAGCTTCGTCACCAGATGAACAACCAGTAGCCGGGAGATAGTCATCCACCACAGCAGGAGGCAATGATGCAACTGACGCTCCAGATAGTCATCACCGATGAATCAGGCTCCAGTCGAACGGAGGAACTGATGACAATCCAGAAATCAGGGGAGACCCGGAACGACATCGGATTATCGGTGTCAGAATCCAAGCTGTTGCTGAATACGGTCCAGCAGTCGGTGGTCCAGCTGCAGGCAGACGAATATACTCAACACCATATCCGGTGCCCTCACTGCCTTGCTGCGCGCAGAATCAAAGGCAAACAGAAAATACGGTACCGGACGCTGTTTGGCGTTATTCCGGTATCCGGGCTTCGGGTGTACCGGTGCCGTTGTGAAGAGAGTGATACAAAGACAGTCAGTTTGCTCAGCGACTGGGCCGGCGATTATTCTCACCCGGCACTGAAATATATTGAAACCCGCTGGGCCTCGATGATCTCCTATGAAATGACGACTCGTCTGCTGAAAGATATTCTGCCGGTGGGCCACAGCCTGAATGCCTCAACGGTGAGGAATCATTTATGCCAGGTGGCGCAGCGTCTTGACGCTGAGGCTGAAGCTCATTCAGGTTTTCTTTCCGGCTGCCCCCGCGACTGGGGGAACCTGCCCAGGCCAGGAAAACCGCTTGTGGTGGGTATAGATGGTGGTTATGTTCGCGATCGGGATGACAAAAAGCGTAATTTTGAAATTATTGCCGGGAAGTCTTTTTCCGTTGGTGCGCCTGCTGACACCCGCCGCTTCGGTTTTGTTCAGAAGGATGACTGTCATCCGGAACGCAGGCTCATGACCCACCTTTCAGCGCAGGGAATGCAGGCCAACCAGCAGATATTTTTTCTGTCCGACGGCGCGGATAATCTCAGGGACCTCCAGTTCGGTATGTACCCTGAGTCAACGCATGTGCTGGACTGGTTTCATATCACCATGAGGCTGAAGGTGCTCATGCAATATGCCCGGGGACTGCTGGTATCAGATCCAGAGGCGGGGAGTAAAGTTCTGGCACTGCTGGAAAGCATTAAACGATATCTCTGGCATGGCAATGTTGTCGCTGCGCTGGAACATATTGATAATTGCGTTATGTATTGCGATGACCCTGAACTCAGCTATCCTAGCCTGAAATCCCTGCAAAAACATCTGGATGAAATGTATACCTACATCCGGAATAATAAGATGATGATCCCAAACTACGGCGAAATGCGTCGGTACGGAGAGCCGGTATCAACCGCGTTTGTGGAATCCACGATCAATGAAGTGATCGCCAGACGAATGGCCAAAAAGCAGCAGATGCAGTGGAGCAGAAAAGGGGCTCATTATTTGTTACAGACCCGGACCGCCGTTTTGAATAACGAACTGCAGGATAAATTTGTCTGCTGGTATCCGGGTTTTCAAAGTGACGGGAAGGGACCAGCGATGGCAGCATAGCTCACGCTGCCCCAATATTTTTTATGCTCTCGGTCGTATGGAAGCTGGACCGCCTCGGTCGTGATCTTCGTCATCTCATTAATACAGTGCACGACCTGACCGCGAGGGGGACCGGTCTGAAAGTGCTGACCGGTCACGGGGCGACTATCGACACAACAACGGCCGCTGGCAAGCTTGTCTTCGGTATCTTTGCCGCACTGGCGGAGTTTGAGCGCGAACTGATTGCTGAAAGAACGACTGCAGGTCTGGCATCAGCAAGAGCCCGTGGGCGGAACGGCGGCCGACCTTATAAAATGACGCCAGTCAAACTGCGACTGGCAATGGCATCAATGGGACAATCAGAAACAAAGGTCAGTACGCTATGCCAGGAACTTGGGATAACCCGGCAAACTTTGTACAGGCATATTTCCCCTGTTGGTCAACTGCGGGCGGACGGGATCAAGCTGCTCAACCGTGGATAATTTGAACGGACGGAAAAATCTGGGGTTCCGGCGTAGTACCCCTATCACCTCCACATTTTTGCAACAGTGCCTTATAAATGGCAGCCTTATGTTTACTTGCCAAGATGGGCTACCATATGATGTTTTATACTGAGCAATATTAATATTATCTTTAATGGAAAAATTAAGCCCACTAAGTGACCCACTGCTATATGGCTCTATTGTGAAGACGCCTGAGGGTAAAAATTTATACATGGTTGTCCCTATGTCTATTATTGCAAGGTTGACAATATTATTCGTTTTATAAATTTGAGCGTTTAAAATCACACATCAAAGCAATTAGTCAGGATAAACAACAATACCCAGTGCTTCGAGAATCAGTTCTTGCTGCCAGGCTGCAATTTTGATACCTGATGTATCGACTTTGCGGGGATCTAAACCGTCGAGTTCGGCGTGGCATAAATTGGCACCCTGTAGGCTAAATTGCCCCCAGACATCTTCGGAAAAAACACCTCGACTTAAGTCTGACTCTTTCAGTGATGCACCCGCTAGGTTCGTTCCTATCCAGCGATTTTCAAACAACTCACATTTTTCTAAACAAACCCTCTCCATATTGGCATAGGAAAGATTACATCCAGAAATAAATGCTGAGCAAAAGTACATACGATTACTCACTTGATGGGCAAAGTTTGTTCGGGAAAAGTTGGCACCTTTTAAATCACACGCACGGAACTCTATACCGTAGCAATTGGCATTACTGAAGTTTGCCATCGCAAGTTGGCATTGTTGGAAACTTGCATCACGAAGATCTGCGACATCAAAGTGGCAGCCTTCGATATCACCCTGTTCAATGAACTTGCAGTTGACGAATGTCGTATCACGCAAGTTAGCACGTCGAAAGTCGCTGCGAATGAATGTGCAAGCGGTGAAGGTGAGATCACTTAAGTCTTTATGTGAAAAGTTGTGGTGCCGATATGTATGATTGTAGGTTTCCATGAGTACTCCTTGTTGAAAGGAGGGCTAGACTACCATTATACATATGCCAAGACATTAAAATAAAAGCCTGTTACATCAACACATTACAACCCCTCAATTTACCTGTTTTAAGTGGTCAAATTGGCGCGTAGAGCGCCTATCGCTCTTGCATTGGCACGCGGCCCTGTTGAAAAAAGTTATTCGCTTTAGATAGGGTTAGGAGAGCCGTGCTTCGCCGGTAAAAAATCGGACTATCCGACGCAGGGCGGACTCATCGGCGGAGAAGCAAACTTTGACTATATCTCCCTACACTTGGAAGAGGGCTAGACTGGCCCCATAGATCACCAGACACTTCGACTCTCTTAAAATAAGAGGTAGTCTTGGAACTATGTTTAATACCAGTCAGAACGATAAGATGGTTGAAGTGTTATCAGGACCTGAGCGGCGTCGGCGTCGTACACCGCAGGAAAAAATTGCCATTATTCAGCAGACTATGGAGCCCGGTATGACCGTGTCTCATGTCGCGCGCCTGCATGGCATCAATGCAAACCAGATATTCAAATGGCGCAAGCAATATTAAGACGGTTCACTGACGGCTGTTGCATCGGGCGAGGAAGTGGTGCCGGCCTCCGAACTCGCTGCCGCCAATAAGCAAATTCGCGAACTCCAGCGCCTTCTGGGCAAAAAGACGATGGAAGCCGAGATACTCAAAGAGGCCGTGGAGTTCGGCCGGGCAAAAAAATGGATTGCGCATGCGCCCTCGTTGCCTGGGAACGACGAATAAGCGACGTTTGCAGAAGTCTTGGCGTGTCGCGTGCGCAGTTGAGCATTCGGGTTCACCGGCCATCTGACTGACAGGATCGCAGACGGCAGCCCCGTTCTGACGATACCACCGTATTGTCCCGGATAAACATGGCGGTGGCTGACCTGCCGACGTATGGTTATCGCCGTGTGTGGGCGCTGCTGCGACGGGAGTCGGAGCGGGACGGCCTGCCTGTGGTTAATGCAAAGCGGGTGTATCGCATTATGAGAACGCATAATCTGCTTCTTGAACGTAAACCCGCTGATCCTTGCCGTAAGCGGGCCCATAAGGGGCGCGTAGCAGTAGCGGAAAGTAACCGGCGCTGGTGCTCAGATGGCTTTGAGTTCCGCTGTGATAATGGCGAAAAGCTGCGGGTGACCTTCGCGCAGGACTGCTGCGACAGGGAGATCATTGACTGGGCAGCGAGCACCGGAGGCTATGACAAAGAAACGGTGCAGGATGTCATGCTGGGTGCGGTGGAAAAACGCTTCGGAAGGCAGTTGCCAACAGTGCCGGCGTTCGCCCGGTTGCTGGGACTGGAGCCTTGTACGACAGCAGTGCGAAGCCCGGAAAGCAATGGCATAGCAGAAAGCTTCGTGATGACGATAAAACGGGACTACATCAGCATCAGGATTTTAGGGGTCTGACGCTCAGTGGAACGAAAACTCACGTTAAGCAACGTTTTCTGCCTCTGACGCCTCTTTTAATGGTCTCAGATGTCCTTTGGTCACCAGTTCTGCCAGCGTGAAGGAATAATGGCCGAGCATATTGATATGTCCGTGGCAAAGCGGGGAGAGGCGTGCGATATCTTCATCATTCAGTGTTTCACCCTGCGCCCGGAGATGATCCAGGGCTGCCTGCATATAAATAGTGTTCCATAACACGACGGCGTTAGTGACCAGCCCCAGTGTGCCCAGTTGATCTTCCTGACCGTCGGTATATCGTTTTCTTATCTCACCTTTTTGACCGTGACAGATGGCTCTGGCAACGGCATGGCGACTTTCTCCCCGATTAAGCTGGGTCAGAATGCGCCGGCGGTAATCTTCATCATCAATATAATTAAGCAGATACAGCGTTTTGTTGATGCGCCCCACTTCAATGATTGCCTGAGTCAGTCCGGAAGGACGTTCACTTTTCAGCAATGAACGGACCAGCACTGAAACCTGTACTTTGCCCAGCTTCAGGGAGCCAGCGGTCCGGATCATTTCGTCCCACTGAAGGACTATTTTTCGGGGATCTGATTGCCCTCTGGCAATATCATTCAGCACGCCATAGTCGGCATCATGGTCCATTCGCCAGAAAACCGAAGCACCGGCATCAGCCAGGCGTGGAGAAAACTGGTATCCCAGCAGCCAGAAAAGGCCAAAGACAAGTTCGCTGGCACCTGCTGTATCGGTCATAATTTCGGTTGGATTCAGCCCGGTCTCCTGTTCCAGAAGACCTTCCAGCACAAAGATAGAGTCCCTCAGCGTCCCCGGTATAACGATGCCATGAAAGCCGGAATACTGATCGGACACAAAGTTGTACCAGGTGATCCCTCTGTTATTACCAAAGTATTTGCGGTTCGGTCCGGCATTGATTGTTCTGACTGGCGTAACAAAGCGCATTCCATCTGCAGATGCCACTTCTCCTCCACCCCATATCTGTGCCAGTGGCAGCATTGCCTGAAAATCAACCAGTCTGGCATTAGCGCTGGTGATAGTTTCAGCCCGCAGATAGTTCGCTTTTGTCCAGTTCAGCCGGTGTCGGGTCAGTGCAGGAACATTTGATCTGATCAGTGGTTCCAGACCGATATTGCAGGCTTCAGCCATCAGCACGGCGCTGATGCTGACGGGCAGATCATCAACTCTGGCACTGGCTTCACTAGCATGGAAAAACTCATCAGCAAATCCGGTATGGGCGTTAATTTCGAGCAGCAACTCCGTTAAATCCACCGGAGGGAGTAGATCACTGATCATTTTGCTCAGTCGTTTCAGACTGTCCGGCTCATCAAGACTGGCGAGGGGAGAAATTGTCAACCGGGGCTTCGGGCCAGAAACATCGAGTTCGACAGCCTCATTTTCGCAAAGACGTGCAGCAACCTGTCTGTAACGACTATCAAGCTGATGACCCAGAGATTTTATTGCTTCCTGCGGGTCTGTCGGGTGCCCCAAAGAACGATAAACCTTAATCCGGTTTGCCTGCCAGTCAGCACCCTGTAGTAATCTTGCACGAGGATCTCCCCACCGGTTACTGCCGGTAACGTAGACATCCCTCCGCCTCAGACTATCCTGCAGTTTACTGAGAAAGCAGAGCGTGTATCCCCTGCGGGTGATATGTTTTTCCTTGTTAATCACCAGCCGTTTCCATGACCGACTGATAATTTCCGTTGGTGCGTCGTCAAAAAACTGCCGCCGTGAGTGAACTCCCGGCTGAGGTAGTCACAGGCATTCAGAGTGGTAACCCCGGCAGGTGCGGATGAAAATTTAACGGTATTCAGCAGATGGGGCAGGAAACGACGAACGCGCCCGTACTGCTCCACCATTTCTTCATGAAAATTATCGTCTGAGGGCCGGGCAATTTCACGGACAAGCGTGATGATTTCAGCCAGCTTTTGCCTTGGGATGTAGCTGAACACCTCAGCACGAATCGATTCGTCCGGTGTTTCTTCTTTCAGCAGGTACGAACATGCGCTGGCGAGCGCCAATGCAGATTTATCCAGATCCTTCAGCGAGCGGAGCCGTTTTTTCTGCCCAATCTTTCTGGCGTCACGGATGATAACGGCCAGCATGGCGTCCAGAACGTCCAATGCATCATCCAGCGCCAGCGTTTCCCATGCAAGGACAAAGGCAACCAGAACCGCCATCCTTTTCTGCGGTGACATCCTGGCAATATTGAACACCGAAGTCATACCAGCATAACGTGCGAGATTTTTCAGGCGCACAGCCGGGAGTGTACTCAGGTTTTCAGCATGCAGGCCAAAATCGTTCAGAGTTTTCCAGCGTTCAATTGCTTCATTAAACGCCGGACCACTGATGGTCACAGGGCCCTTTTTCAGTGATTCCAGTAAAGACAGGCGGCTGCAATCAGTTGGCCCCAGCAGCATCTCCAGCTGTGAACGCTGTTCGGCTGACGGTATCAGTGCCAGTTTGTTCCACAGGCGCAACGTCGCCTTTTCCCTTACCTCTGAAATCAACCGGGTCAGCGTAGTGGCTCCGGGGAGAATAATACGATGTTGCATAAGCCACCCTGTCGCCAGATCGAAAAGCAGGCCAGGACGTTCGTTGCTTATCCAGCTCCGGGTATATAAAAGACGGGTAAGGCGAAATGTCCAGGGCCAGGCAAATTCACGATACTGATAGTGCTGACGTATCAGCGCTGCATGCTCACGGCGGGTATTTTCCCTCTGACCGTATTCTGCAAGAACGGTGATATCACGAATCCCGAGCTGTCTGGCGGTAAAATGCCGGACGCCGGAAGGAATATGATTCATATCGGTGAGGAAGGTGCCCAGAAAACGGACACATCCAATTTGCAGGGCAATGCCCAGACGGTTGTGATCACCTCTGCTTTTTCCGATAAATTCCTTGTCTGCTTCATCAAGGTGAAAATATCGTGCCAGCTGAAGCTCATCCGGTTCACCGGTGAATCTGCCATAGCTTTCAGTCTGCTCAGTGGTCAGAAAGTCAACGGGCATATCGGCCTCCCTGCCTGACGGGCATTTAGTAACATTTTTCCAACCGTACGAAATGTTATAAATTATCGGACATCGTAAAACTGTTACATTAATATGTCTATTAAATCGTAAATTTGTAATAATAGACATGAGTTGTCCGATATTCGATTTAAGGTACATTTTTATGCGACTTTTTGGTTACGCTCGGGTCTCAACCAGTCAGCAGTCTCTTGATCTTCAGGTCAGAGCACTCAAAGACGCAGGTGTGAAAGCAAACCGTATATTTACCGATAAGGCATCCGGCAGTTCAACAGACCGGGAAGGGCTGGATTTGCTGAGGATGAAGGTGGAGGAAGGTGATGTCATTCTGGTTAAGAAGCTCGACCGTCTTGGCCGCGACACTGCCGATATGATCCAACTGATAAAGGAATTTGACGCTCAGGGCGTGGCAGTCCGGTTCATTGATGACGGGATCAGTACCGACGGTGATATGGGGCAAATGGTGGTCACCATCCTGTCGGCTGTGGCACAGGCTGAACGCCGGAGGATCCTAGAACGCACGAATGAGGGCCGACAGGAAGCAAAGCTGAAAGGAATCAAATTTGGCCGCAGGCGTACCGTGGACAGGAACGTCGTGCTGACGCTTCATCAGAAGGGCACTGGTGCAACGGAAATTGCTCATCAGCTCAGTATTGCCCGCTCCACGGTTTATAAAATTCTTGAAGACGAAAGGGCCTCGTGATACGCCTATTTTTATAGGTTAATGTCATGATAATAATGGTTTCTTAGACGTCAGGTGGCACTTTTCGGGGAAATGTGCGCGGAACCCCTATTTGTTTATTTTTCTAAATACATTCAAATATGTATCCGCTCATGAGACAATAACCCTGGTAAATGCTTCAATAATATTGAAAAAGGAAGAGTATGAGTATTCAACATTTTCGTGTCGCCCTTATTCCCTTTTTTGCGGCATTTTGCCTTCCTGTTTTTGCTCACCCAGAAACGCTGGTGAAAGTAAAAGATGCTGAAGATCAGTTGGGTGCACGAGTGGGTTACATCGAACTGGATCTCAACAGCGGTAAGATCCTTGAGAGTTTTCGCCCCGAAGAACGTTTTCCAATGATGAGCACTTTTAAAGTTCTGCTATGTGGTGCGGTATTATCCCGTGTTGACGCCGGGCAAGAGCAACTCGGTCGCCGCATACACTATTCTCAGAATGACTTGGTTGAGTACTCACCAGTCACAGAAAAGCATCTTACGGATGGCATGACAGTAAGAGAATTATGCAGTGCTGCCATAACCATGAGTGATAACACTGCTGCCAACTTACTTCTGACAACGATCGGAGGACCGAAGGAGCTAACCGCTTTTTTGCACAACATGGGGGATCATGTAACTCGCCTTGATCGTTGGGAACCGGAGCTGAATGAAGCCATACCAAACGACGAGCGTGACACCACGATGCCTGCAGCAATGGCAACAACGTTGCGCAAACTATTAACTGGCGAACTACTTACTCTAGCTTCCCGGCAACAATTAATAGACTGGATGGAGGCGGATAAAGTTGCAGGACCACTTCTGCGCTCGGCCCTTCCGGCTGGCTGGTTTATTGCTGATAAATCTGGAGCCGGTGAGCGTGGGTCTCGCGGTATCATTGCAGCACTGGGGCCAGATGGTAAGCCCTCCCGTATCGTAGTTATCTACACGACGGGGAGTCAGGCAACTATGGATGAACGAAATAGACAGATCGCTGAGATAGGTGCCTCACTGATTAAGCATTGGTAACTGTCAGACCAAGTTTACTCATATATACTTTAGATTGATTTAAAACTTCATTTTTAATTTAAAAGGATCTAGGTGAAGATCCTTTTTGATAATCTCATGACCAAAATCCCTTAACGTGAGTTTTCGTTCCACTGAGCGTCAGACCCCTAAAAGAACTTTCCGCTAAGCGATAGACTGTATGTAAACACAGTATTGCAAGGACGCGGAACATGCCTCATGTGGCGGCCAGGACGGCCAGCCGGGATCGGGATACTGGTCGTTACCAGAGCCACCGACCCGAGCAAACCCTTCTCTATCAGATCGTTGACGAGTATTACCCGGCATTCGCTGCGCTTATGGCAGAGCAGGGAAAGGAATTGCCGGGCTATGTGCAACGGGAATTTGAAGAATTTCTCCAATGCGGGCGGCTGGAGCATGGCTTTCTACGGGTTCGCTGCGAGTCTTGCCACGCCGAGCACCTGGTCGCTTTCAGCTGTAAGCGTCGCGGTTTCTGCCCGAGCTGTGGGGCGCGGCGGATGGCCGAAAGTGCCGCCTTGCTGGTTGATGAAGTACTGCCTGAACAACCCATGCGTCAGTGGGTGTTGAGCTTCCCGTTTCAGCTGCGTTTCCTGTTTGGGGTCGTTTGCGGGAAGGGGCGGAATCCTACGCTAAGGCTTTGGCCAGCGATATTCTCCGGTGAGATTGATGTGTTCCCAGGGGATAGGAGAAGTCGCTTGATATCTAGTATGACGTCTGTCGCACCTGCTTGATCGCGGCCGCGATAGCTAGATCGCGTTGCTCCTCTTCTCCATCCGCGTTCCAAGCTGCGGAAAGGCACCCATAAGCGTACGCCTGGTCGAGCAGGCGACGCGGATCGACGTCCAGCGCACGAGAGAATGCGTCCGCCATCTGTGCAATGCGTCTAGGATCGAGACAAAGGTCGTCTCTGTCAGCCGGATCGTAGAACATATTGGCGGCGCCAAAGCCCACTTCACCGACCAGACCGACGGGATCTATCACCAGCAGCCGCGACTGGAGAACATGATGTTTTCATGATGCAGATCGCCATGTAGCCCACGCAGTTCCGAGGCATTGCTCATCATTTGATCGGCTATAATCGCCGCGTGGACGTAGTCAGTTTGACAACCTGCGTTTTGATCATCGCGCGCCCGCTGAAACAAAGCTGCAAAGCGATCCCGGATCGGGAGAAGGGCAGAAGGCAGGGGTTCCTCAGATGCGGCATACAGCTTCGCCATTAGTTCCGCTGCAATTTCGGTCGCCTGGTAGTCGCCGTGCTCGGCAACGATGTGAGAGAGCATT
This sequence comes from Shigella sp. FC1544, assembly GCF_001722145.1. Lineage (NCBI taxonomy): Bacteria > Pseudomonadati > Pseudomonadota > Gammaproteobacteria > Enterobacterales > Enterobacteriaceae > Shigella > Shigella sp. FC1544. The sequence continues at coordinate 5,568 of NZ_MECT01000399.1, read as the reverse complement.
CGCTCCCCGGCATATTCGAGCAACATCAGATTGTTCTCACGACCGAGCAACCGGACTGCTCCCCTCCCATTGCGCCATACCAGATAGTCGGCCCCGCGCAGTTCATCAGCAATGTCTTCTATAGGTTTCAATCCCTTGACGATTGCAGGAGTCCCGTCTGGCAATGAAACTTTCCAAACGAGGCTGGAAAAGGTGTCCGCAATGAGAACAGGTTGCGAAACGTGCCAATGAGCAGGAAAAACAGGCGGCATGAACATCAACCCCAAGTCAGAGGGTCCAATCGCAGATAGAAGGCAAGGCGTTCGCGGTCGGGGGCTTCGATCCCCAATACATTGAATAGGACAGCGAAGGCGCGCTCTGCTTCATCTGGCGCTGCCCAGTTCTCTTCGGCGTTAGCAATCATGAGTGCCAAATCGGCATAGCGATCTGCTGTTCCGAGCCGCCCAAGGTCGATCAGACCCGTGCATTGAAGAGTTTTAGGGTCCACCATGAAGTTCGGCATGCAGGGATCACCATGGCAAACAACCATATCGGTGCGCTCTTGGTCGAGCCGCACCGGTAGCTCTCGTTCGACACGAGCCAAAAGATCGAGCTGCGGCGTACTCTTGTCCTCGTCCGGTAAGAAGTCGGGATTGACGGCATTGCGGGACACCACATCAACGGCGCGTCCGAACATTCGCGACAGCCTGCGCTCAAACGGACATTGATCAACCGATAGGCTGTGAACAGCGCCAAGTTGCTGCCCCATTGACGGCCACGCTTTGAGCAAATCCGCTCCAGACAGATCAGCCGCCGGTACTCCCGGAATTGCCGTTATCACCAAGCATGCACCCTCCTGTTCCTCCTGCCAGTTGATGACCTCGGGGCAAGCCACACCTCGACCTTTGAGCCAAATGAGGCGGTCACGCTCTCCAGCGAGCTCACCGCGGCGGGAAGCAGGTGCGATTTTCGCGAAGGCATGCCCGTCACCACGTCGAAAAACAAAATCACCAGATTCTCCGCCTCTGACAGGCAACCAGTCAGAATGCGATTCACCAAAAAAAATATTAGTTCGATTCAATGGAGGTTCCTTCAGTTTTCTGATGAAGCGCGAATATAGAGAAATATCCCGAATGTGCAGTTAACGAATTCTTGCGGTTTCTTTCAGCGCCGCCAATACCGCCAGCCCGTCGCGCAAGGGGCGCGGCTCGTGTGTGCGGATGAAGTCAGCTCCACCTGCGGCGGCGGCAAGCTCTGCAGCGAGTGTCGCGGCCCCGACATCCCCCGGACCACGGCCTGTGAGCGCGCGCAGAAAGGATTTGCGCGAAACAGACAGAAGCACCGGCAAATCGAAGCGCAGCCGCAATTCATCGAACCGCGCCAGCACCGAGAGCGAGGTTTCGGGAGCAGCCCCCAGAAAAAACCCCATGCCGGGATCAAGGACAAGGCGGTTGCGTTTGATACCGGCACCCGTCAGCGCCGCGATGCGCGCGTCAAAGAACGCCGCAATGTGATCCATGATGTCGCCAGCGGGTGCCTCGCGCCGATCTGCCTGCCCGTCTTGCACCGAATGCATAACGACGAGTTTGGCAGATGATTTCGCCAATTGCGGATAGAACGCAGCGTCTGGAAAACCGCGAATATCATTGAGATAGGCCACACCACGCGACAAGGCATAGGCTTGCGTCGCGGGTTGATAACTGTCGAGCGAGACGGGAATGCCATCTGCCTTGAGCGCGTCCAGCACCGGCGCGATACGCGCGATTTCTGTGTCGGACGAAACAGGCGCGGCGTCGGGATTGCTGGATGCCGGACCGAGGTCGATCACATCTGCCCCCTCGGCCATCAGCTTACGCGCCTGCGCAATGGCTGCGTCTGGCGCCAGATACCGGCCTCCATCGGAGAAACTGTCCGAGGTTATGTTGACGATGCCGAAAATGATGAGCGATTTATTCATGGGGGCTTCTATAATAATAATAATCGAGCATGAGTCTCATACGGATGCTCGGGTCGAAAGGGAATCCCCAGGCGAGTAACCTGTTTGCGGTGCTCCATTAGCTGCAGGAGCAGAATAGCATACATCTGGAAGCAAAGCCAGGAAAGCGGCCTATGGAGCTGTGCGGCAGCGCTCAGTAGGCAATTTTTCAAAATATTGTTAAGCCTTTTCTGAGCATGGTATTTTTCATGGTATTACCAATTAGCAGGAAAATAAGCCATTGAATATAAAAGATAAAAATGTCTTGTTTACAATAGAGTGGGTATCGGAGACGAAGAAGGACAAGGTACATGCTGACCGATACCAAGCTGCGCAATCTCAAGCCCAGGGACAAACTCTACAAAGTGAATGACCGGGAAGGTCTCTATGTGGGGGTCGCCTCAGAAAACGGAATCTATGGTCACTCCCGTTTTTGCAACACCGATTTTGACGACAAGTTGGCTTGCTTGAATCTATCCGGCGTCTGAATGGGATTTTATTCCCGCGCCTCGATGAGTTCCGCGCCTGATGAACCTCCAGAAAATATACGGCTTCAATGAGCCTTTCCGTTTTACAGGTTCCTCAACAGGCCGGTGGGCCGTTAGTATCATCAATATCAGTATTCGCAAAACCAGATGAATGATTGTTTAAACTGGTGTATTTCTGCCTTTATGCTTCGTAAGTTTGCTGTCGCGCCGTCAGTGCCCAGGCTATTCTGGCCAGCTTGTTTGCCAGAGCACAGGTGACGACAAAGTTGCTTTTCCGACACAACAACTCCCTGACCCAGTCGGCCAACTTGCCAGACTGGTGTTCCAGTTTTTGTATGAATACCCTGGCACACTGAACCAACAAAGTTCGGATCTTTTTGTTGCCCCGCTTGCTAATCCCTAACAATGTCGTCCGACCTCCCGTGCTGTACTGTCGGGGTACCAGCCCTGTTGCCGCCGCAAAGTCACGGCTGCTGGCGTACTGCTTCCCGTCGCCAATCTCAGTTGAAATAGTACTGGCAGTCAGCGTTCCAACGCAGGGAATACTCAGCAAGCGCTGTCCAACCTCATCTTCGTCCAACTTTCGTTTCAACTGAGATTCCAGATCTTTAATCTGCTCAACAAGATAGTGATAATGCTGTTGTAATTTCAGCAGTAACTGGCTGAGATAAAGAGGCAAACTACTGTCCTCAAGAAGGGTACTCAGTCGACTAATAACGGCAGCACCTCGCGGAACGCTGATACCAAATTCCAGCAGAAAAGCATGCATCTGATTAGTTGTTTTCACCTTATCCTGAACCAGGGATTCACGGACACGATGCAGAGCTCGCATTGCCTGCTGAGATTCGGTTCTGGGCTGCACGAAACGCATAGATGGACGTGATGCTGCTTCACAGATAGCTTCAGCATCAACGAAGTCATTTTTGTTGCTTTTAACGAATGGGCGGACAAATTGCGGTGATATCAGCTTTGGAAAATGCCCTAACTCTTCCAGCTTGCGTGCCATAAAGTGAGAACCGCCACAGGCTTCCATCGCGATGGTTGTTGCCGGGCATGTCGCCAGAAATTCGATTAGCTTTGGTCGGGTGAATTTTTTACGGTAAACGGCCTTCCCACGATGATCCTGACAATGAATATGGAAAGAGTTCTTACCCAGATCGATACCAATAAGCGCAATGTTTTCCATGATGGTTCTCCGAATGAAAGCCTGTCCTCAGCATAGTACTGGGAAGGAGGGAGTGACCATCTCATTAAATAAAGCACGCTAAGCCGGTTGCAGCGGTCGTAGCGGCCTGAACTTGCCCGCGCCGATCTTGGCGCTGCTGCGCCAGAGGTAATCGCCGGTGAGGTTGATGTGCTCCCAACCGAGCGGCGACAGGTACTGCAACAGCGCGTCATCAACGGCATGGCCGTTGCCACGCAGCGCGTGCGCAGCCCGTTCCAGATAGACCGTGTTCCACAACACGACGGCAGCCGTTACCAGATTGAGGCCGCTAGCCCGGTAGCGCTGCTGCTCGAAACTGCGGTCGCGGATTTCACCCAGGCGGTTGAAAAACACTGCCCTGGCCAGCGCATTGCGCGCCTCGCCCTTGTTCAGGCCGGCATGCACGCGGCGGCGCAGTTCCACGCTTTGCAGCCAGTCCAGGATGAACAGCGTGCGCTCGATGCGGCCCAGCTCGCGGAGCGCCACGGCCAGGCCGTTCTGGCGTGGGTAGCTGCCGAGCTTTCGGAGCATCAGGGAGGCCGTCACCGTGCCCTGCTTGATCGAGGTGGCCAGCCGCAGGATTTCGTCCCAATGGGCGCGGACGTGCTTGATGTTGAGCGTGCCGCCGATCATGGGTTTCAGCGCGTCATAGGCGGCGTCGCTTCGGGATGTAGAGCTTGGTGTCGCCCAGGTCGCGGATGCGCGGCGCGAAGCGGAAGCCCAGGAGGTGCATCAGGGCGAAGACGTGATCGGTGAAGCCCGCCGTGTCGGTGTAATGCTCCTCGATCCGCAAGTCGGACTCGTGGTACAGCAGGCCGTCGAGCACGTAGGTCGAATCGCGCACGCCGACGTTCACGACCTTGGTGTGAAATGGCGCGTACTGGTCAGAAATGTGGGTGTAGAACGTCCGCCCTGGGCTGCTCCCGTATTTCGGGTTGATGTGGCCGGTGCTCTCGGCCTTGCTGCCGGTGCGGAAGTTCTGGCCGTCCGACGATGAGGTGGTGCCGTCGCCCCAGTGCTCGGCGAAGGGATGGCGGAACTGTGCGTTGACCAGATCGGCCAGCGCCGCCCCGTAGGTTTCGTCGCGGATGTGCCAGGCTTGCAGCCAAGCCAGCTTGGCGTAGGTCGTGCCGGGGCAAGACTCCGCCATCTTGGTCAGGCCCAGGTTGATCGCGTCGGCGAGGATCGTGGTCAGCAACAGGTTCTTGTCTTTGGCCGGGTCGCCCGATTTCAGATGCGCGAAATGCCGAGTGAAGCCCGTCCATTCGTCCACCTCCAGCAGCAGTTCGGTGATCTTGACGTGCGGCAGGATCATTGCCGTCTGGTCGATCAGCGCTTGGGCGGTGTCGGGTACCGCCGCGTCGAGCGGCGTGATCTTCAAGCCTGACTCGGTGATGATGGCGTCCGGCAGCTCGTTGGCCGTCGCCATACGGTTGACGGTGGCAAGCTGTGTTTCCAGCAGCGTCAGCCGGTCGTTCAGGTACCGGTTGCAGTCGGTGGCCACGGCCAGCGGCAATTCGCTGGCCTGCTTGAGGCTGGCGAATTTCGCGGGCGGCACCAGGTAGTCCTCGAAGTCCTTGAACTGGCGCGACCCCTGCACCCAGATGTCGCCGGAACGCAACGCGTTCTTCATCTCCGACAGCGCGCACAGTTCGTAGTAGCGCCGGTCGATGCCGGTGTCGGTCATGACCAGCTTCTGCCAGCGCGGCTTGATGAACTCGGTCGGCGCGTCGGCGGGCACCTTGCGGGCGTTGTCGCTGTTCATGCCGCGCAGCACCTCGATGGCGTCGAGCACGTCCTTCGCGGCGGGAGCGGCCCGCAGCTGGCACTGTTGCAAAGTTAGCGATGAGGCAGCCTTTTGTCTTATTCAAAGGCCTTACATTTCAAAAACTCTGCTTACCAGGCGCATTTCGCCCAGGGGA
>NZ_MECT01000398.1:0-621 GCF_001722145.1 Shigella sp. FC1544 | reverse complement strand
GACTTCCTTAAAAAGTTTTTCACAGTATTAGCACAGTGATCTAAATGTTTTTCACTTATGCCAGAAGAAGATGAGTTTGTTACGCGTAATATATTTTTTTGTAATGCTTTTGTTGCTTTATTCGGATTCGTTTTTCCATCAACAAGATCAATATTATTCTGAACATTAATATGATTTACTGCTTCAGGTATTTTCATCCCCCCCCCAATTATGTGCGTTTTTATCTGTGGTTATTTAGATAACATTATCTAACTGGACACTTTCTTGTATGTATTATAGCTAAATGAACAGATTTTAATATGTTGTATGCTTTTCACTCTGAAATCCCCTGAATTTAATCACGTTTCCTTTACTGAAGGCAATTTTAACCGTAGTATCAATTATTAACCCTTGGGCTTGATATCCCTCTCCTCTTCTGGGCACGGGGAATGTCAGATTACTTATTACAGAAACCAAAAGAATTGTAAGCGTCATCTCAGTGTCGTCTATTTCAATGTCTGATGATTGGCGATGATAGAGTCCTTGAACCGCCCCGGGTTTCCTGGAGAGTGTTTTATCTGTGAACTCAGGCTGCCAGATCATCGTTTCCGATGGAAGCATAATAAGCTTTTTCTGCTTCTG
>NZ_MECT01000397.1:0-623 GCF_001722145.1 Shigella sp. FC1544 | reverse complement strand
ATAAGCGGAAGCCTGGCGAAGGATATCGTTACTGCGGCGCAGTTCACGATTTTCACGTTCCAGCTCTTTCAGACGCTGACGTTCAGCGGTGGTGAGCCCGCCATCACCGCCTCCGGTATCCCGCTCATGCTGGCGAACCCAGACACGCAGAGTCTCCGGCGTACAGCCAATCTTTGGAGCAATGGAACAAATTGTCGCCCATTGTGAGTCATATTCGCCCTGACTTTCCAGAACCATACGGACTGCCCGTTGACGGACTTCGGGGGAAAAACGAGTATTTTTAGTCATCCTGTTTACCTCTTTCTCAGGAAGTTTAGTCTCCAGGATTCCCGGGGCGGTTCAGTCAGACTCCCTGAACAGTTCTCGATAATCGGGAAACTCAGAGCGCATTATCCTGTGGTCACACTCTGCCAAGTGTTCGGGGTTCATCGCAGCAGCTACAGATACTGGAAAAACCGTCCTGAAAAACCAGACGGCAGACGGGCTGTATTACGCAGTCAGGTACTTGAGCTACATGGCATCAGCCATGGTTCGGCCGGAGCAAGAAGCATCGCCACAATGGCAACCCGGAGAGGCTACCAGATGGGACGCTGGCTTGCTGGCAGGCTCATGAAAGAGCTGGG
>NZ_MECT01000396.1:0-626 GCF_001722145.1 Shigella sp. FC1544 | reverse complement strand
TCTGCATATCTGACACTTTGGTTCCCACTACTTATTTGGTGGACACCACTTTGTCTAATTCGTCAGATTCTGACCAGACGGTTCAGGCTGTACGCTTACGCAAAATCTGTCACAGCACAAACACATATGGCGTGGAGCGATGCCGATAATCAGCAGGTGAAACTGTCGATGCCGGAACTGGAAGAACTGGCGGCAGCAATGGTGCAGGCGCAGGTCGATCGCAACGATGAGATTTATCGCCGTCAGCGTGAAATGAAAGAGGAGCTGAGCGGTCTGGATGATTTGGCTTCAATTCGGGCGTTTGACGTTGAGTAATGAATAAGCCGCAACTGGCGGAATCACAGAAGACCGCTTTGCTTACCGAAGCGGAGTCTGTCATCCGGCCGCGGGGGCGTGCTGTCAGGCTGAACAGGGAAACGGATGAATCCGGGGAGGCCCGGGGGCGGGCCTCTGTTTTTCCGGAGTCAGTCCGGTCTGTGGTTTATGCGATGTGATTATGAATGGTGCAGTTGTGAGCCGTTTTCAGGCAATCGCAGGGCCAGTACCTCGTCAGTCAGCTGACGGTAAATCTGCTGTTCAGTCTCACGCATCACCTGTGCACCGGCTTCCCTCTCCGCATCCGCATC
>NZ_MECT01000395.1:0-629 GCF_001722145.1 Shigella sp. FC1544 | reverse complement strand
ACGCCGGGTTCAACGAGCTGTACCGGGATGGCCGGATAACGGAAGCCGCCTGTTGGGCTCACGCCCGCCGTAAAATCCACGATGTGCACGTTCGCACCCCGTCAGCCCTGACGGAGGAAGCGCTGAAACGGATCGGCGAACTGTACGCCATCGAGGCAGAGATAAGGGGAATGACGGCGGAGCAGCGCCTTGCCGAACGTCAGTTGAAAACGAAACCGCTGCTGAAATCCCTGGAAAGCTGGCTGCGTGAAAAGATGAAAACCCTGTCGCGACACTCAGAACTGGCGAAAGCGTTCGCATACGCCCTGAACCAGTGGCCGGCGCTGACGTACTATGCAGATGATGGCTGGGCTGAGGCGGACAATAACATCGCTGAAAATGCGTTGCGGATGGTCAGTCTGGGCCGCAAAAACTACCTGTTCTTCGGTTCGGATCATGGAGGAGAGCGGGGAGCGCTGCTGTACAGCCTGATCGGGACGTGCAAACTGAACGGAGTGGAGCCAGAAAGCTACCTCCGCTATGTACTTGACGTCATAGCCGACTGGCCGATAAACCGGGTCGGCGAACTGCTCCCCTGGCGCGTAGCACTGCCGACTGAATAACACATCCCCGTCAATACGGTTCTTGCT
>NZ_MECT01000394.1:0-631 GCF_001722145.1 Shigella sp. FC1544 | reverse complement strand
GTTGTCGTAACAGTTACCTTTACGCGACATTGATGTTTTCAGACCAGACTGCTCCTGTATGACCCGGTAATCGTATGCGCAGTACTGTGAACCTCGATCAGAGTGGTGGATTAGCCCGGCAGGTGGGCGCTGGCTCCTGAGCGCCATAAACAGGGCTTTACCTGTCAGCTCTTTTGTCATGCGCTCTCCCATGGCGTAGCCGACAATTTCGCACGTATAAACATCTTTGATGCCAGCGAGGTACAACCATCCCTCCTGTGTGGCAACATACGTCAGGTCCGCCACCCAGACCTGATTTGGTGCTGTAGGAGCGAACGTCTGGTTCTGAAGTGGCACACTGAATTTGGCCACCTGAACAGAGGTGATATGCTCACCTCAGAACAACACAGGTGCTCCAATGAAAAAAAGAAATTTTAGCGCAGAGTTTAAACGCGAATCCGCTCAACTGGTTGTTGACCAGAAATACACGGTGGCAGATGCCGCCAAAGCTATGGATGTTGGCCTTTCCACAATGACAAGATGGGTCAAACAACTGCGTGATGAGCGTCAGGGCAAAACACCAAAAGCCTCTCCGATAACACCAGAACAAATCGAAATACGTAAGCTGAGGAAAAAGCTACAACGCATTGAA
>NZ_MECT01000393.1:0-634 GCF_001722145.1 Shigella sp. FC1544 | reverse complement strand
GGGCCGAATAGCAATGTCTGTCGCACAACAACCACAATGTCACAAATAAAAAATGAGAATAACCAGTTCCCTGAAGGCGACGTAGCCCGGTACAAGAGTAACCCACGTTAGCGCTTGGCGACGGCGGAACAAAGCTGATTCGCGACGTAAGAAAGTGGCAGGCTCATATGACGGACCTCTGTAATGCGGTATCCAACCCGCGAATATCAGCGTGATTCACCGTCGGATTTACTGCTACGTCGCCCTCAGGGAATTAAACCTAAAAAGAAAATCGTCAAAATTAGAGATTCCGGTTTGACACGGAAAGTCATATCAGCGCGGTAATGACTCCAACTTACTGATAGTGTTTTATGTTCAGATAATGCCCGATGACCTTGTCATGCAGCTCCACCGATTTTGAGAACGACAGTGACTTCCGTCCCAGCCTTGCCAGATGTTGTCTCAGATTCAGATTATGTCGCTCAATGCGCTGAGTGTAACGCTTGCTGATAACGTGCAGCTTTCCCTTCAGGCGTGATTCATACAGCGGCCAGCCATCCGTCATCCATACCACGACCTCAAAGGCCGACAGCAGGCTCAGAAGACGCTCCAGTGTGGCCAGAGTGCGTTCACCGAAGACGTGCGCCACAACCGT
>NZ_MECT01000392.1:0-635 GCF_001722145.1 Shigella sp. FC1544 | reverse complement strand
CCGTCGACCGTCCGGCACGGTCCATCACAGTGATAAAGGTTCTCAGTATGTATCGCTGGCCTACACACAGCGGCTTAAGGAAGCCGGATTACTGGCATCAACAGGAAGTACAGGCGACTCGTATGACAACGCGATGGCGGAGAGCATCAATGGTCTTTACAAAGCGGAGGTAATACACCGTAAGAGCTGGAAAAACCGTGCAGAAGTGGAACTGGCCACACTCACGTGGGTGGACTGGTATAACAATCGACGATTGCTGGAAAGGCTGGGCCATACTCCTCCGGCAGAAGCAGAAAAAGCTTATTATGCTTCCATCGGAAACGATGATCTGGCAGCCTGAGTTCACAGATAAAACACTCTCCAGGAAACCCGGGGCGGTTCATTCTGGCGGGTTTTATCCACCACCTCACCCGGTTGTTTCGCCACATGAAAGCGATCGAAGGCTATTTTCTCAACCGCATTGGGTAAGTGGATGCGCGCTGCTCTTATATAGCCTGCATTCATGTCCATCGATAGGAATTTAAATCCCCAAAAGTTTAAAAAAGCACCGAAGAATGCGCGTTTATTCAACACAACCTGATCATCAAGTAATCGGTATAGACACTTAATATTGCTTACATTGATTGATTCAATGT
>NZ_MECT01000391.1:0-636 GCF_001722145.1 Shigella sp. FC1544 | reverse complement strand
ACTGTTACGACAACGCTCCGATGGAAAGCTTCTGGGGAACGCTGAAAAATGAGAGCCTGAGCCACTATCGTTTTAATAACCGGGATGAAGCCATCTCAGTAATACGGGAATACATTGAGATTTTCTACAATCGTCAGCGTCGTCACTCTCGTCTGGGGAATATCTCCCCGGCAGCCTTCAGGGAAAAATATCATCAGATGGCTGCTTAAAAAAAGAACAAATGGTAGTGTCCGCTATTGCCAGTACACCTCAAACCAATAACGGATTCCATACACAATACGGCCAACAGAGAAAGATACCTGTGCTCACGCCATTGCTTATATTGGCTGGTTACAATGTGCACTATCAATTTTTTAAATAACAAATTCTTAAAACCACATCTGTATAAGGAATTTTTAAGGTTCGTGGGATAGCTTGACTGTAAAAATTACAGGAGCTACAAAAATGAACCGATTCTCAAAAACTCAAATTTATTTACATTGGATAACGCTGCTTTTCGTTGCAATAACCTATGCCGCGATGGAACTCCGTGGCTGGTGGATTTGCCCCTATATTTCCAGACATCTGTTATCACTTAACCCATTACAAGCCCGCTGCCGCAGATATTCCCGTGGCGAGCGATAACCCAGCGCACTA
>NZ_MECT01000390.1:0-647 GCF_001722145.1 Shigella sp. FC1544 | reverse complement strand
AAGCCAAGGGCTACCGCAACCGGGAGCGCTTTAAGCTGGGAGTGATGTTCCACTATGGGAAACTGAATATGGCGTTCTAAGCCTTCCCACCATGATCGGGGAAGACCCAGATATGAACAGGCACATTCAGAGTTACTTTAAAGAGCTTACTGAACGTCTGAGGTGTTAGAGCCATGACTGCCGCAGCATTGCTGGCGGAAATGCCTGAATCGAGCAGCCTCTCGAGACGTGAAATCAGCGCACTTGTCGGTGTTGCTCAGGTAAACCGGGACTCGGGAACTCTGCGCGGTCGACGAACCATTTTCGGTGATTGTGCTGGGGAAGAACAGCTCGGTAATGACTCCAACTTACTGATAGTGTTTTATGTTCAGATAATGCCCGATGACCTTGTCATGCAGCTCCACCGATTTTGAGAACGACAGTGACTTCCGTCCCAGCCTTGCCAGATGTTGTCTCAGATTCAGATTATGTCGCTCAATGCGCTGAGTGTAACGCTTGCTGATAACGTGCAGCTTTCCCTTCAGGCGTGATTCATACAGCGGCCAGCCATCCGTCATCCATACCACGACCTCAAAGGCCGACAGCAGGCTCAGAAGACGCTCCAGTGTGGCCAGAGTGCGTTCACCGAAGACGTGCGCCACAACCGT
>NZ_MECT01000389.1:0-649 GCF_001722145.1 Shigella sp. FC1544 | reverse complement strand
CCTTCAGGGCACAGACTAAAGGTAAGGTGGAACGGATGGTGCAGTACACCCGTAACAGTTTTTACATCCCACTAATGACTCGCCTGCGCCCGATGGGGATCACTGTCGATGTTGAAACAGCCAACCGCCACGGTCTGCGCTGGCTGCACGATGTCGCTAACCAACGAAAGCATGAAACAATCCAGGCCCGTCCCTGCGATCGCTGGCTCGAAGAGCAGCAGTCCATGCTGGCACTGCCTCCGGAGAAAAAAGAGTATGACGTGCATCCTGGTGAAAATCTGGTGAACTTCGATAAACACCCCCTGCATCATCCACTCTCCATCTACGACTCATTCTGCAGAGGAGTGGCGTGATGATGGAACTGCAACATCAACGACTGATGGCGCTCGCCGGGCAGTTGCAACTGGAAAGCCTTATAAGCGCAGCGCCTGCGCTGTCACAACAGGCAGTAGACCAGGAATGGAGTTATATGGACTTCCTGGAGCATCTGCTTCATGAAGAAAAACTGGCACGTCATCAACGTAAACAGGCGATGTATACCCGAATGGCAGCCTTCCCGGCGGTGAAAACGTTCGAAGAGTATGACTTCACATTCGCCACCGGAGCACCGCAGAAGCAACTCCAGTCGTTACGCTCACTCAGCTTCATA
>NZ_MECT01000388.1:0-25819 GCF_001722145.1 Shigella sp. FC1544 | reverse complement strand
GGGGGAAGGCTGCATCGTTCTCTGGTGTATCCGGTGTGCGCCAGAACACACCATCGATGGCCAGCAGGGTCAGGCCGCACCAGTGCGGATGCGGCGTGGCGTTATGCCAGAGCTGCGCTGTTTTCGTGAACACGCGGCGGACAGCCTCACTTCCCAGGCGCTGGCGGGCCTGAATAACGGCACTGGGGGCAACGAAGGGGCGATTGCCCGGCAGCATGATGTCCAGGCGATTCACAATCTGGTGAAGAGGTTCTTTACGCTCAAGCGCCATGCCAACAATACACCAGACCATCATTTCGAGGGGAAGACGGCGCTTGCGTAGCGTTACAGTACCTGATTCGGCAAGGCAACGAGAGATGAGTTCGGGGTCGAGGTAATCCCCCAGAGAAGTCAGTGGGTTACGCAGAGAATCGTAACGGGATACCAGATCAAGAGCCTGTCCAATGTGCATAAAAAATCCGGAAACAAGTGAGCGTTTCCGGATTCTTACACAGCCACTGGATCGGTCAACTGATCCTTAACTGATCGGCATTACCCAAAAGGCAGCGGGTTTTTTTAATGATTCTTTTCCTCTCATGAGCAGACCAATAACTACGGCTCCGCAAGCGAATGAGGCAGCAAGGAAAACCAGTCGTGGTAAGAAGGCCCATGAATGCCAGGCGCCAAGGGCGGCGAGAAACTTCACATCACCATAGCCTAATCCTTCTTTATGTCGCAGTATGCGATACCCCCAGTAAATGACAGCGAATGTGCCGTAACCAACAATTGTCCCCCATAACGCATCGGCTAAACCATCAGGATGACAAACTTGATAGAACAAAAGACCTGACCAGAGTAACGGGCACGTAAATCTGTCAGGTAACAAGCCATGCTTTGCATCCCAGAAAAAAAGTAGGGCTGATAAACAAGCGTACAAAATCAGAAAGGGAAGGGTAGTGTCCATAAAACATCCTCTGTAATTGGAGTATCACCATCGAATAACTCCGGATGCTCAGCAACAGAGAGAGCGCTGATTTGTTAACCTGATTCCGGTGAAAAACGCTATCTTCACAACCTTACAAATTTCGTGGAATGCAGCTCGCAATCTGCGCGTTGCGATTAATTTCTACCCGATGCTTGCGTCAGGCTCAGATTTGCGTATAATGCGCGGGCTTGTCGTAGTTGACAGCAGGTTCAATCTGAACCTCAGTTAGCCGAATTTGGCTACCTAACAATGCTCCCAATCGGGGAGCTACGTAAGAACGGTTACACTCTCCCATCAATCGTAATGGGTCTGAGGAGTAATCATTTTCGTTTATAAAATAATTGGAGCTCTGGTCTCATGCAGAACCAAAGAATCCGTATCCGCCTGAAAGCGTTTGATCATCGTCTGATCGATCAAGCAACCGCGGAAATCGTCGAGACTGCCAAGCGCACTGGTGCGCAGGTCCGTGGTCCGATCCCGCTGCCGACACGCAAAGAGCGCTTCACTGTTCTGATCTCCCCGCACGTCAACAAAGACGCGCGCGATCAGTACGAAATCCGTACTCACTTGCGTCTGGTTGACATCGTTGAGCCAACCGAGAAAACCGTTGATGCTCTGATGCGTCTGGATCTGGCTGCCGGTGTAGACGTGCAGATCAGCCTGGGTTAATCAGGTCATTGAGCGATTGAGAGGTTGAAACAATGATTGGTTTAGTCGGTAAAAAAGTGGGTATGACCCGTATCTTCACAGAAGACGGCGTTTCTATCCCAGTAACCGTAATCGAAGTTGAAGCAAACCGCGTTACTCAGGTTAAAGACCTGGCTAACGATGGCTACCGTGCTATTCAGGTGACCACCGGTGCTAAAAAAGCTAACCGTGTGACCAAGCCTGAAGCTGGCCACTTCGCTAAAGCTGGCGTAGAAGCTGGCCGTGGTCTGTGGGAATTCCGCCTGGCTGAAGGCGAAGAGTTCACTGTAGGTCAGAGCATTAGCGTTGAACTGTTTGCTGACGTTAAAAAAGTTGACGTAACTGGCACCTCTAAAGGCAAAGGTTTCGCAGGTACCGTTAAGCGCTGGAACTTCCGTACCCAGGACGCTACTCACGGTAACTCCTTGTCTCACCGCGTTCCGGGTTCTATCGGTCAGAACCAGACTCCGGGCAAAGTGTTCAAAGGCAAGAAAATGGCAGGTCAGATGGGTAACGAACGTGTAACCGTTCAGAGCCTTGACGTAGTACGCGTTGACGCTGAGCGCAACCTGCTGCTGGTTAAAGGTGCTGTCCCGGGTGCAACCGGTAGCGACCTGATCGTTAAACCAGCTGTGAAGGCGTAAGGAGATAGCAATGGAATTAGTATTGAAAGACGCGCAGAGCGCGCTGACTGTTTCCGAAACTACCTTCGGTCGTGATTTCAACGAAGCGCTGGTTCACCAAGTTGTTGTTGCTTATGCAGCTGGTGCTCGTCAGGGTACTCGTGCTCAGAAGACTCGTGCTGAAGTAACTGGTTCCGGTAAAAAACCGTGGCGCCAGAAAGGCACCGGCCGTGCGCGTTCTGGTTCTATCAAGAGCCCGATCTGGCGTTCTGGTGGCGTGACCTTTGCTGCTCGTCCGCAGGACCACAGTCAAAAAGTTAACAAGAAGATGTACCGCGGCGCGCTGAAAAGCATCCTGTCCGAACTGGTACGTCAGGATCGTCTGATCGTTGTCGAGAAGTTCTCTGTAGAAGCGCCGAAAACTAAGCTGCTGGCACAGAAACTGAAAGACATGGCTCTGGAAGATGTGCTGATCATCACCGGTGAGCTGGACGAAAACCTGTTCCTGGCTGCGCGCAACCTGCACAAGGTTGACGTACGCGATGCAACTGGTATCGACCCGGTTAGCCTGATCGCCTTCGACAAAGTCGTAATGACTGCTGATGCTGTTAAGCAAGTTGAGGAGATGCTGGCATGATTCGTGAAGAACGTCTGCTGAAGGTGCTGCGTGCACCGCACGTTTCTGAAAAAGCGTCTACTGCGATGGAAAAATCCAACACCATCGTACTCAAAGTTGCTAAAGACGCGACCAAAGCAGAAATCAAAGCTGCTGTGCAGAAACTGTTTGAAGTCGAAGTCGAAGTCGTTAACACCCTGGTAGTTAAAGGGAAAGTTAAACGTCACGGACAGCGTATCGGTCGTCGTAGCGACTGGAAAAAAGCTTACGTCACCCTGAAAGAAGGCCAGAATCTGGACTTCGTTGGCGGCGCTGAGTAAGTCGGAGGAGTAACACAATGGCAGTTGTTAAATGTAAACCGACATCTCCGGGTCGTCGCCACGTAGTTAAAGTGGTTAACCCTGAGCTGCACAAGGGCAAACCTTTTGCTCCGTTGCTGGAAAAAAACAGCAAATCCGGTGGTCGTAACAACAATGGCCGTATCACCACTCGTCATATCGGTGGTGGCCACAAGCAGGCTTACCGTATTGTTGACTTCAAACGCAACAAAGACGGTATCCCGGCAGTTGTTGAACGTCTTGAGTACGATCCGAACCGTTCCGCGAACATCGCGCTGGTTCTGTACAAAGACGGTGAACGCCGTTACATCCTGGCCCCTAAAGGCCTGAAAGCTGGCGACCAGATTCAGTCTGGCGTTGATGCTGCAATCAAACCAGGTAACACCCTGCCGATGCGCAACATCCCGGTTGGTTCTACTGTTCATAACGTAGAAATGAAACCAGGTAAAGGCGGTCAGCTGGCACGTTCCGCTGGTACTTACGTTCAGATCGTTGCTCGTGATGGTGCTTATGTCACCCTGCGTCTGCGTTCTGGTGAAATGCGTAAAGTAGAAGCAGACTGCCGTGCAACTCTGGGCGAAGTTGGCAATGCTGAGCATATGCTGCGCGTTCTGGGTAAAGCAGGTGCTGCACGCTGGCGTGGTGTTCGTCCGACCGTTCGCGGTACCGCGATGAACCCGGTAGACCACCCACATGGTGGTGGTGAAGGTCGTAACTTTGGTAAGCACCCGGTAACTCCGTGGGGCGTTCAGACCAAAGGTAAGAAGACCCGCAGCAACAAGCGTACTGATAAATTCATCGTACGTCGCCGTAGCAAATAATTTTAGAGGATAAGCCATGCCACGTTCTCTCAAGAAAGGTCCTTTTATTGACCTGCACTTGCTGAAGAAGGTAGAGAAAGCGGTGGAAAGCGGAGACAAGAAGCCCCTGCGCACTTGGTCCCGTCGTTCAACGATCTTTCCTAACATGATCGGTTTGACCATCGCTGTCCATAATGGTCGTCAGCACGTTCCGGTATTTGTAACCGACGAAATGGTCGGTCACAAACTGGGTGAATTCGCACCGACTCGTACTTATCGCGGCCACGCTGCTGATAAAAAAGCGAAGAAGAAATAAGGTAGGAGGAAGAGATGGAAACTATCGCTAAACATCGCCATGCTCGTTCTTCTGCTCAGAAGGTTCGCCTTGTTGCTGACCTGATTCGCGGTAAGAAAGTGTCGCAGGCTCTGGATATTTTGACCTACACCAACAAGAAAGCGGCTGTACTGGTCAAGAAAGTTCTGGAATCTGCCATTGCTAACGCTGAACACAACGATGGCGCTGACATTGACGATCTGAAAGTTACGAAAATTTCGTAGACGAAGGCCCGAGCATGAAGCGCATTATGCCGCGTGCAAAAGGTCGTGCAGATCGCATCCTGAAGCGCACCAGCCACATCACTGTGGTTGTGTCCGATCGCTGAGACTCTGGAGACTAGCAATGGGTCAGAAAGTACATCCTAATGGTATTCGCCTGGGTATTGTAAAACCATGGAACTCTACCTGGTTTGCGAACACCAAAGAATTCGCTGACAACCTGGACAGCGATTTTAAAGTACGTCAGTACCTGACTAAGGAACTGGCTAAAGCGTCCGTATCTCGTATCGTTATCGAGCGTCCGGCTAAGAGCATCCGTGTAACCATTCACACTGCTCGCCCGGGTATCGTTATCGGTAAAAAAGGTGAAGACGTAGAAAAACTGCGTAAGGTCGTAGCGGACATCGCTGGCGTTCCTGCACAGATCAACATCGCCGAAGTTCGTAAGCCTGAACTGGACGCAAAACTGGTTGCTGACAGCATCACTTCTCAGCTGGAACGTCGCGTTATGTTCCGTCGTGCTATGAAGCGTGCTGTACAGAACGCAATGCGTCTGGGCGCTAAAGGTATTAAAGTTGAAGTTAGCGGCCGTCTGGGCGGCGCGGAAATCGCACGTACCGAATGGTACCGCGAAGGTCGCGTACCGCTGCACACTCTGCGTGCTGACATCGACTACAACACCTCTGAAGCGCACACCACTTACGGTGTAATCGGCGTTAAAGTGTGGATCTTCAAAGGCGAGATCCTGGGTGGTATGGCTGCTGTTGAACAACCGGAAAAACCGGCTGCTCAGCCTAAAAAGCAGCAGCGTAAAGGCCGTAAATAAGGAGCGTCGCTGATGTTACAACCAAAGCGTACAAAATTCCGTAAAATGCACAAAGGCCGTAACCGCGGTCTGGCGCAGGGTACGGATGTTAGCTTCGGCAGCTTCGGTCTGAAAGCTGTTGGCCGTGGTCGTCTGACTGCCCGTCAGATCGAAGCAGCACGTCGTGCTATGACCCGTGCAGTTAAGCGTCAAGGTAAGATCTGGATCCGTGTGTTCCCGGACAAACCGATCACTGAAAAGCCGCTGGCAGTGCGTATGGGTAAAGGTAAAGGTAACGTGGAGTATTGGGTTGCCTTGATTCAGCCGGGTAAAGTCCTGTATGAAATGGACGGTGTTCCGGAAGAGCTGGCCCGTGAAGCATTCAAGCTGGCAGCAGCGAAACTGCCGATTAAAACCACCTTTGTAACTAAGACGGTGATGTAATGAAAGCAAAAGAGCTGCGTGAGAAGAGCGTTGAAGAGCTGAACACCGAGCTGCTGAACCTG
Organism: Shigella sp. FC1544; assembly: GCF_001722145.1. Taxonomy (NCBI): domain Bacteria; kingdom Pseudomonadati; phylum Pseudomonadota; class Gammaproteobacteria; order Enterobacterales; family Enterobacteriaceae; genus Shigella; species Shigella sp. FC1544. Next base: position 19,925 of record NZ_MECT01000388.1, on the reverse strand, counting down.
CTGCGTGAGCAGTTCAACCTGCGTATGCAGGCTGCAAGTGGCCAGCTGCAACAGTCTCACCTGTTGAAGCAAGTGCGTCGCGATGTCGCACGCGTTAAGACTTTACTGAACGAGAAGGCGGGTGCGTAATGACCGATAAAATCCGTACTCTGCAAGGTCGCGTTGTTAGCGACAAAATGGAGAAATCCATTGTTGTTGCTATCGAACGTTTTGTGAAACACCCGATCTACGGTAAATTCATCAAGCGTACGACCAAACTGCACGTACATGACGAGAACAACGAATGCGGTATCGGTGACGTGGTTGAAATCCGCGAATGCCGTCCGCTGTCCAAGACTAAATCCTGGACGCTGGTTCGCGTTGTAGAGAAAGCGGTTCTGTAATACAGTACACTCTCTCGATACGAATAAACGGCTCAGAAATGAGCCGTTTATTTTTTCTACCCATATCCTTGAAGCGGTGTTATAATGCCGCGCCCTCGATATGGGGATTTTTAACGACCTGATTTTCGGGTCTCAGTAGTAGTTGACATTAGCGGAGCACTAAAATGATCCAAGAACAGACTATGCTGAACGTCGCCGACAACTCCGGTGCACGTCGCGTAATGTGTATCAAGGTTCTGGGTGGCTCGCACCGTCGCTACGCAGGCGTAGGCGACATCATCAAGATCACCATCAAAGAAGCAATTCCGCGTGGTAAGGTCAAAAAAGGTGATGTGCTGAAGGCGGTAGTGGTGCGCACCAAGAAGGGTGTTCGTCGCCCGGACGGTTCTGTCATTCGCTTCGATGGTAATGCTTGTGTTCTTCTGAACAACAACAGCGAGCAGCCTATCGGTACGCGTATTTTTGGGCCGGTAACTCGTGAGCTTCGTAGTGAGAAGTTCATGAAAATTATCTCTCTGGCACCAGAAGTACTCTAAGGAGCGAATCATGGCAGCGAAAATCCGTCGTGATGACGAAGTTATCGTGTTAACCGGTAAAGATAAAGGTAAACGCGGTAAAGTTAAGAATGTCCTGTCTTCCGGCAAGGTCATTGTTGAAGGTATCAACCTGGTTAAGAAACATCAGAAGCCGGTTCCGGCCCTGAACCAACCGGGTGGCATCGTTGAAAAAGAAGCCGCTATTCAGGTTTCCAACGTAGCAATCTTCAATGCGGCAACCGGCAAGGCTGACCGTGTAGGCTTTAGATTCGAAGACGGCAAAAAAGTCCGTTTCTTCAAGTCTAACAGCGAAACTATCAAGTAATTTGGAGTAGTACGATGGCGAAACTGCATGATTACTACAAAGACGAAGTAGTTAAAAAATTCATGACTGAGTTTAACTACAATTCTGTCATGCAAGTCCCTCGGGTCGAGAAGATCACCCTGAACATGGGTGTTGGTGAAGCGATCGCTGACAAAAAACTGCTGGATAACGCAGCAGCAGACCTGGCAGCAATCTCCGGTCAAAAACCGCTGATCACCAAAGCACGCAAATCTGTTGCAGGCTTCAAAATCCGTCAGGGCTATCCGATCGGCTGTAAAGTAACTCTGCGTGGCGAACGCATGTGGGAGTTCTTTGAGCGCCTGATCACTATTGCTGTACCTCGTATCCGTGACTTCCGTGGCCTGTCCGCTAAGTCTTTCGACGGTCGTGGTAACTACAGCATGGGTGTCCGTGAGCAGATCATCTTCCCAGAAATCGACTACGATAAAGTCGACCGCGTTCGTGGTTTGGATATTACCATTACCACTACTGCGAAATCTGACGAAGAAGGCCGCGCTCTGCTGGCTGCCTTTGACTTCCCGTTCCGCAAGTAAGGTAGGGTTACTAAATGGCTAAGCAATCAATGAAAGCACGCGAAGTAAAACGCGTAGCTTTAGCTGATAAATACTTCGCGAAACGCGCTGAACTGAAAGCGATCATCTCTGATGTGAACGCTTCCGACGAAGATCGTTGGAACGCTGTTCTCAAGCTGCAGACTCTGCCGCGTGATTCCAGCCCGTCTCGTCAGCGTAACCGCTGCCGTCAAACAGGTCGTCCGCATGGTTTCCTGCGGAAGTTCGGGTTGAGCCGTATTAAGGTCCGTGAAGCCGCTATGCGCGGTGAAATCCCGGGTCTGAAAAAGGCTAGCTGGTAATTGTCACCAATTGAATCACGGGAGTAAAGACAGATGAGCATGCAAGATCCGATCGCGGATATGCTGACCCGTATCCGTAACGGTCAGGCCGCGAACAAAGCTGCGGTCACCATGCCTTCCTCCAAGCTGAAAGTGGCAATCGCCAACGTGCTGAAGGAAGAAGGTTTTATTGAAGATTTTAAAGTTGAAGGCGACACCAAGCCTGAACTGGAACTTACTCTGAAGTATTTCCAGGGCAAAGCTGTTGTAGAAAGCATTCAGCGTGTCAGCCGCCCAGGTCTGCGCATCTATAAACGTAAAGATGAGCTGCCGAAAGTTATGGCGGGTCTGGGTATCGCAGTTGTTTCTACCTCTAAAGGTGTTATGACTGATCGTGCAGCGCGCCAGGCTGGTCTTGGTGGCGAAATTATCTGCTACGTAGCCTAATCGGAGGAAAAAATGTCTCGTGTTGCTAAAGCACCGGTCGTTGTTCCTGCCGGCGTTGACGTAAAAATCAACGGTCAGGTTATTACGATCAAAGGTAAAAACGGCGAGCTGACTCGTACTCTCAACGATGCTGTTGAAGTTAAACATGCAGATAATACCCTGACCTTCGGTCCGCGTGATGGTTACGCAGACGGTTGGGCACAGGCTGGTACCGCGCGTGCCCTGCTGAACTCAATGGTTATCGGTGTTACCGAAGGCTTCACTAAGAAGCTGCAGCTGGTTGGTGTAGGTTACCGTGCAGCGGTTAAAGGTAATGTGATTAACCTGTCTCTGGGTTTCTCTCATCCTGTTGACCATCAGCTGCCTGCGGGTATCACTGCTGAATGTCCGACTCAGACTGAAATCGTGCTGAAAGGCGCTGATAAGCAGGTGATCGGCCAGGTTGCAGCGGATCTGCGCGCCTACCGTCGTCCTGAGCCTTATAAAGGCAAGGGTGTTCGTTACGCCGACGAAGTCGTGCGTACCAAAGAGGCTAAGAAGAAGTAAGGTAACACTATGGATAAGAAATCTGCTCGTATCCGTCGTGCGACCCGCGCACGCCGCAAGCTCCAGGAGCTGGGCGCAACTCGCCTGGTGGTACATCGTACCCCGCGTCACATTTACGCACAGGTAATTGCACCGAACGGTTCTGAAGTTCTGGTAGCTGCTTCTACTGTAGAAAAAGCTATCGCTGAACAACTGAAGTACACCGGTAACAAAGACGCGGCTGCAGCTGTGGGTAAAGCTGTCGCTGAACGCGCTCTGGAAAAAGGCATCAAAGATGTATCCTTTGACCGTTCCGGGTTCCAATATCATGGTCGTGTCCAGGCACTGGCAGATGCTGCCCGTGAAGCTGGCCTTCAGTTCTAAGGTAGAGGTGTAAGATGGCTCACATCGAAAAACAAGCTGGCGAACTGCAGGAAAAGCTGATCGCGGTAAACCGCGTATCTAAAACCGTTAAAGGTGGTCGTATTTTCTCCTTCACAGCTCTGACTGTAGTTGGCGATGGTAACGGTCGCGTTGGTTTTGGTTACGGTAAAGCGCGTGAAGTTCCAGCAGCGATCCAGAAAGCGATGGAAAAAGCCCGTCGCAATATGATTAACGTCGCGCTGAATAACGGCACTCTGCAACACCCTGTTAAAGGTGTTCACACGGGTTCTCGCGTATTCATGCAGCCGGCTTCCGAAGGTACCGGTATCATCGCCGGTGGTGCAATGCGCGCCGTTCTGGAAGTCGCTGGGGTTCATAACGTTCTGGCTAAAGCATATGGTTCCACCAACCCGATCAACGTGGTTCGTGCAACTATTGATGGCCTGGAAAATATGAATTCTCCAGAAATGGTCGCTGCCAAGCGTGGTAAATCCGTTGAAGAAATTCTGGGGAAATAAACCATGGCAAAGACTATTAAAATTACTCAAACCCGCAGTGCAATCGGTCGTCTGCCGAAACACAAGGCAACGCTGCTTGGCCTGGGTCTGCGTCGTATTGGTCACACCGTAGAGCGCGAGGATACTCCTGCTATTCGCGGTATGATCAACGCGGTTTCCTTCATGGTTAAAGTTGAGGAGTAAGAGATGCGTTTAAATACTCTGTCTCCGGCCGAAGGCTCCAAAAAGGCGGGTAAACGCCTGGGTCGTGGTATCGGTTCTGGCCTCGGTAAAACCGGTGGTCGTGGTCACAAAGGTCAGAAGTCTCGTTCTGGCGGTGGCGTACGTCGCGGTTTCGAGGGTGGTCAGATGCCTCTGTACCGTCGTCTGCCGAAATTCGGCTTCACTTCTCGTAAAGCAGCGATTACAGCCGAAGTTCGTCTGTCTGACCTGGCTAAAGTAGAAGGCGGTGTTGTAGACCTGAACACGCTGAAAGCGGCTAACATTATCGGTATCCAGATCGAGTTCGCGAAAGTGATCCTGGCTGGCGAAGTAACGACTCCGGTAACTGTTCGTGGCCTGCGTGTTACTAAAGGCGCTCGTGCTGCTATCGAAGCTGCTGGCGGTAAAATCGAGGAATAAGTAGCAGATGGCTAAACAACCGGGATTAGATTTTCAAAGTGCCAAAGGTGGCTTAGGCGAGCTGAAACGCAGACTGCTGTTTGTTATCGGTGCGCTGATTGTGTTCCGTATTGGCTCTTTTATTCCGATCCCTGGTATTGATGCCGCTGTACTTGCCAAACTGCTTGAGCAACAGCGAGGCACCATCATTGAGATGTTTAACATGTTCTCTGGTGGTGCTCTCAGCCGTGCTTCTATCTTTGCTCTGGGGATCATGCCGTATATTTCGGCGTCGATCATTATCCAGCTGCTGACGGTGGTTCACCCAACGTTGGCGGAAATTAAGAAAGAAGGGGAGTCTGGTCGTCGTAAGATCAGCCAGTACACCCGCTACGGTACTCTGGTGCTGGCAATATTCCAGTCGATCGGTATTGCTACCGGTCTGCCGAATATGCCTGGTATGCAAGGCCTGGTGATTAACCCGGGCTTTGCATTCTACTTCACCGCTGTTGTAAGTCTGGTCACAGGAACGATGTTCCTGATGTGGTTGGGCGAACAGATCACTGAACGAGGTATCGGCAACGGTATTTCAATCATTATCTTCGCCGGTATTGTCGCGGGACTCCCGCCAGCCATTGCCCATACTATCGAGCAAGCGCGTCAAGGCGACCTGCACTTCCTCGTGTTGCTGTTGGTTGCAGTATTAGTATTTGCAGTGACGTTCTTTGTTGTATTTGTTGAGCGTGGTCAACGCCGCATTGTGGTAAACTACGCGAAACGTCAGCAAGGTCGTCGTGTCTATGCTGCACAGAGCACACATTTACCGCTGAAAGTGAATATGGCGGGGGTAATCCCGGCAATCTTCGCTTCCAGTATTATTCTGTTCCCGGCGACCATCGCGTCATGGTTCGGGGGCGGTACTGGTTGGAACTGGCTGACAACAATTTCGCTGTATTTGCAGCCTGGGCAACCGCTTTATGTGTTACTCTATGCGTCTGCAATCATCTTCTTCTGTTTCTTCTACACGGCGTTGGTTTTCAACCCGCGTGAAACAGCAGATAACCTGAAGAAGTCCGGTGCATTTGTACCAGGAATTCGTCCGGGAGAGCAAACGGCGAAGTATATCGATAAAGTAATGACCCGCCTGACCCTGGTTGGTGCGCTGTATATTACCTTTATCTGCCTGATCCCGGAGTTCATGCGTGATGCAATGAAAGTACCGTTCTACTTCGGTGGGACCTCACTGCTTATCGTTGTTGTCGTGATTATGGACTTTATGGCTCAAGTGCAAACTCTGATGATGTCCAGTCAGTATGAGTCTGCATTGAAGAAGGCGAACCTGAAAGGCTACGGCCGATAATTGGTCGCCCGAGAAGTTACGGAGAGTAAAAATGAAAGTTCGTGCTTCCGTCAAGAAATTATGCCGTAACTGCAAAATCGTTAAGCGTGATGGTGTCATCCGTGTGATTTGCAGTGCCGAGCCGAAGCATAAACAGCGCCAAGGCTGATTTTTTCGCATATTTTTCTTGCAAAGTTGGGTTGAGCTGGCTAGATTAGCCAGCCAATCTTTTGTATGTTTGTGCGTTTCCATTTGAGTATCCTGAAAACGGGCTTTTCAGCATGGAACGTACATATTAAATAGTAGGAGTGCATAGTGGCCCGTATAGCAGGCATTAACATTCCTGATCATAAGCATGCCGTAATCGCATTAACTTCGATTTATGGCGTCGGCAAGACCCGTTCTAAAGCCATCCTGGCTGCAGCGGGTATCGCTGAAGATGTTAAGATCAGTGAGCTGTCTGAAGGACAAATCGACACGCTGCGTGACGAAGTTGCCAAATTTGTCGTTGAAGGTGATCTGCGCCGTGAAATCAGCATGAGCATCAAGCGCCTGATGGATCTTGGTTGCTATCGCGGTTTGCGTCATCGTCGTGGTCTCCCGGTTCGCGGTCAGCGTACCAAGACCAACGCACGTACCCGTAAGGGTCCGCGCAAACCGATCAAGAAATAATCGGGGTGATTGAATAATGGCAAAGGCACCAATTCGTGCACGTAAACGTGTAAGAAAACAAGTCTCTGACGGCGTGGCTCATATCCATGCTTCTTTCAACAACACCATCGTGACTATCACTGATCGTCAGGGTAACGCGTTGGGTTGGGCAACAGCCGGTGGTTCCGGTTTCCGTGGTTCTCGCAAATCCACTCCGTTTGCAGCTCAGGTTGCAGCAGAGCGTTGCGCTGACGCCGTGAAAGAATACGGCATCAAGAATCTGGAAGTTATGGTTAAAGGTCCGGGTCCAGGCCGCGAATCTACTATTCGTGCTCTGAACGCCGCAGGTTTCCGCATCACTAACATTACTGATGTGACTCCGATCCCTCATAACGGTTGTCGTCCGCCGAAAAAACGTCGCGTATAACGCCTCGTTTTCCAGGTTTGTTGGAGAAAGAAAATGGCAAGATATTTGGGTCCTAAGCTCAAGCTGAGCCGTCGTGAGGGCACCGACTTATTCCTTAAGTCTGGCGTTCGCGCGATCGATACCAAGTGTAAAATTGAACAAGCTCCTGGCCAGCACGGTGCGCGTAAACCGCGTCTGTCTGACTATGGTGTGCAGTTGCGTGAAAAGCAAAAAGTTCGCCGTATCTATGGTGTGCTGGAGCGTCAGTTCCGTAACTACTACAAAGAAGCAGCACGTCTGAAAGGCAACACCGGTGAAAACCTGTTGGCTCTGCTGGAAGGTCGTCTGGACAACGTTGTATACCGTATGGGCTTCGGTGCCACTCGTGCAGAAGCACGTCAGCTGGTTAGCCATAAAGCAATTATGGTAAACGGTCGTATTGTTAACATCGCTTCTTATCAGGTTAGTCCGAATGACGTTGTAAGCATTCGTGAGAAAGCGAAGAAGCAGTCTCGCGTGAAAGCCGCTCTGGAGCTGGCTGAGCAGCGTGAAAAGCCAACTTGGCTGGAAGTTGATGCTGGCAAGATGGAAGGTACGTTTAAGCGTAAGCCGGAGCGTTCTGATCTGTCTGCGGACATTAACGAACACCTGATCGTCGAGCTTTACTCCAAGTAAAGCTTAGTACCAAAGAGAGGACACAATGCAGGGTTCTGTGACAGAGTTTCTAAAACCGCGCCTGGTTGATATCGAGCAAGTGAGTTCGACGCACGCCAAGGTGACCCTTGAGCCTTTAGAGCGTGGCTTTGGCCATACTCTGGGTAACGCACTGCGCCGTATTCTGCTCTCATCGATGCCGGGTTGCGCGGTGACCGAGGTTGAGATTGATGGTGTACTACATGAGTACAGCACCAAAGAAGGCGTTCAGGAAGATATCCTGGAAATCCTGCTCAACCTGAAAGGGCTGGCGGTGAGAGTTCAGGGCAAAGATGAAGTTATTCTTACCTTGAATAAATCTGGCATTGGCCCTGTGACTGCAGCCGATATCACCCACGACGGTGATGTCGAAATCGTCAAGCCGCAGCACGTGATCTGCCACCTGACCGATGAGAACGCGTCTATTAGCATGCGTATCAAAGTTCAGCGCGGTCGTGGTTATGTGCCGGCTTCTACCCGAATTCATTCGGAAGAAGATGAGCGCCCAATCGGCCGTCTGCTGGTCGACGCATGCTACAGCCCTGTGGAGCGTATTGCCTACAATGTTGAAGCAGCGCGTGTAGAACAGCGTACCGACCTGGACAAGCTGGTCATCGAAATGGAAACCAACGGCACAATCGATCCTGAAGAGGCGATTCGTCGTGCGGCAACCATTCTGGCTGAACAACTGGAAGCTTTCGTTGACTTACGTGATGTACGTCAGCCTGAAGTGAAAGAAGAGAAACCAGAGTTCGATCCGATCCTGCTGCGCCCTGTTGACGATCTGGAATTGACTGTCCGCTCTGCTAACTGCCTTAAAGCAGAAGCTATCCACTATATCGGTGATCTGGTACAACGTACCGAGGTTGAGCTCCTTAAAACGCCTAACCTTGGTAAAAAATCTCTTACTGAGATTAAAGACGTGCTGGCTTCCCGTGGACTGTCTCTGGGCATGCGCCTGGAAAACTGGCCACCGGCAAGCATCGCTGACGAGTAACCGGATCACAGGTTAAGGTTTTACTGAGAAGGATAAGGTCATGCGCCATCGTAAGAGTGGTCGTCAACTGAACCGCAACAGCAGCCATCGCCAGGCTATGTTCCGCAATATGGCAGGTTCACTGGTTCGTCATGAAATCATCAAGACGACTCTGCCTAAAGCGAAAGAGCTGCGCCGCGTAGTTGAGCCGCTGATTACTCTTGCCAAGACTGATAGCGTTGCTAATCGTCGTCTGGCATTCGCCCGTACTCGTGATAACGAGATCGTGGCAAAACTGTTTAACGAACTGGGCCCGCGTTTCGCGAGCCGTGCCGGTGGTTACACTCGTATTCTGAAGTGTGGCTTCCGTGCAGGCGACAACGCGCCTATGGCTTACATCGAGCTGGTTGATCGTTCAGAGAAAGCAGAAGCTGCTGCAGAGTAATCTGAAGCAACGTAAAAAAACCCGCCCCGGCGGGTTTTTTTATACCCGTAGCATCCCCACTTATCTACAATAGCTGTACTCTTTTTGTTCATCCCCTGGAGTATTTATGTGGTTACTTGACCAGTGGGCAGAGCGTCATATAGCAGAAGCGCAAGCGAAAGGTGAGTTTGATAACCTGGCAGGTAGCGGCAAACCATTGATACTGGATGATGATTCTCATGTGCCACCGGAATTACGTGCGGGGTATCGCTTGCTGAAGAATGCCGGTTGCTTACCGCCAGAACTTGAGCAGCGGAGGGAAGCAATTCAGCTTCTGGATATCCTGAGAGGTATCCGTCACGATGATCCGCAATATCAAGAGGTTAGCCGTCGATTGTCATTACTGGAATTGAAGCTGCGACAAGCTGGATTGAGTACCGATTTTTTACGCGGCGATTATGCTGACAAGTTGTTGGACAAAATCAACGATAACTAGTGGAGTATGTATGTATCGCATTGGTGAGCTGGCAAAAATGGCGGAAGTAACACCTGACACGATTCGTTATTACGAAAAACAGCAGATGATGGAGCATGAAGTGCGTACTGAAGGCGGGTTTCGCCTGTATACCGAAAGCGATCTCCAGCGATTGAAATTTATCCGGCATGCCAGACAACTAGGTTTCAGTCTGGAGTCGATCCGCGAGTTGCTGTCGATCCGCATCGATCCTGAACACCATACCTGTCAGGAGTCAAAAGGCATTGTGCAGGAAAGATTGCAGGAAGTCGAAGCACGGATAGCCGAGTTGCAGAGTATGCAGCGTTCCTTGCAACGCCTTAACGATGCCTGTTGTGGGACCGCCCATAGCAGTGTTTATTGTTCGATTCTTGAAGCTCTTGAACAAGGGGCGAGTGGCGTTAAGAGTGGCTGTTGATTTTTTGCACTGGCAGGATTACACTCGCGCCGTAAAATAACCAATTGGAGTTTTTATGAGCCGATATCAGCATATTAAAGGGCAGATAAGGGATAATGCGATAGAAGCATTACTACATGATCCCTTATTCCGACAGCGCGTAGAGAAAAATAAGAAGGGGAAAGGCAGTTACATGCGAAAAGGAAAACATGGCAATCGGGGGAACTGGGAGGCCAGTGGCAAGAAAGTAAATCACTTTTTTACCACTGGTCTTCTGCTTTCAGGCGCTTGTTAAGAGCGGTTATTCTGCTCTTTCAGCAAATCACGAATTTCTGCCAGTAATACTTCTTCTTTAGTTGGTGCAGGTGCGGCAGCTGGTTCTTCTTTTTTCCGATTCAGTTTGTTGATTAGCTTAATCGCCATAAAGATGGCAAAGGCCACAATCAGAAAATCAAAGACGTTTTGAATGAAGACACCGTAATGCATCACAACAGCAGGGATATCCCCCTGCGCATCGCGTAGCGTGACAGCAAACTGTTTAAAGTCGATCCCGCCAATTAATAAGCCCAGAGGTGGCATGATGATATCGGCAACCAGTGAAGATACAATCTTCCCGAATGCCGCACCGATAATGACACCCACCGCCAAATCCACCACGTTCCCGCGCATCGCAAATTCGCGAAATTCTTTAATAATGCTCATGTTATTCTCCCTATGAAGCCGACAACCATAAGTCTAACAAATGTTAAGCCATTTTCCTGCCAGGAATGAATTTAATTAATCCTTGATAATCAAAGGGAAATAATAAGGCGTCATTAGACGCCTTATTAATTACAAGAAGAAAGGGCTTGGCTGGAAGAGTCTTTCGACGTCGGTAATAAACTTTTTATCTGTGAGGAACATAATTACGTGATCGCCTTGCTCAATGCGCAGATTGTCATTGGCAATCATCACGTCGTTTCCACGTACCACCGCTCCAATAATCGTTCCTGGCGGTAGCTTGATTTCGTCAATGACTCTGCCGACAACGCGTGAGGTGCTTTCATCACCGTGAGCAACGGCTTCAATAGCTTCTGCTACGCCGCGGCGCAATGAGGAAACACCAACAATATCTGCTTTTCGCACATGGCTAAGCAACGCAGAAATAGTTGCTTGTTGTGGTGAAATTGCAATATCGATCACGCTCCCCTGAACCAGATCCACATAAGCGCGACGCTGGATCAATACCATCACCTTTTTCGCACCCATACGTTTGGCAAGCATGGCGGACATGATATTGGCCTCGTCATCGTTGGTGACGGCAATAAACAGATCAACTTGATCGATATGTTCTTCGGCCAGCAGTTCTTGATCCGACGCATCACCAAAAAAGACGATCGTATTCTGCAACTTTTCCGCCAGTTCGGCAGCGCGCTGCTGATTACGTTCGATGAGTTTAACGCTGTAATCTTTTTCCAGACGACGCGCCAGCCCTGCACCGATATTACCGCCACCAACCAGCATGATCCGCTTATACGGTTTTTCCAGTCGCTGTAATTCACTCATCACCGCGCGGATATGCTGTGAAGCGGCAATAAAGAACACTTCATCACCAGCTTCAACAATGGTCGAACCTTGTGGACGAATGGGGCGATCGTGGCGGAAAATTGCTGCCACACGAGTATCGATATGTGGCATATGTTCGCGCATGGTCGAAAGTGCATTACCAATCAGCGGGCCGCCATAATAGGCTTTAACTACAGCGAGGCTGACTTTACCCTCAGCGAAGTTCACCACCTGCAATGCGCCTGGATACTCAATCAGTCGGTAAATATTATCGATAACCAACTGCTCTGGTGCGATCAGATGATCAATCGGTACAGCATCTGAATGAAATAGCTTATCGGCATCGCGTACGTAGTCTGGTGAGCGGATGCGAGCGATGCGATTAGGGGTGTTGAAAAGTGAGTAGGCTACCTGGCAGGCAACCATATTGGTTTCATCTGAACTGGTTACAGCAACCAGCATATCGGCGTCGTCGGCACCTGCCTCCCGCAATACGCGTGGATGAGAGCCATGCCCCTGCACGACTCGCAGGTCAAATTTATCCTGCAAGGTCCGCAGACGCTCACCGTTGGTATCGACAACAGTAATATCGTTGTTCTCGCCAACCAGGTTTTCCGCCAGTGTGCCGCCAACCTGGCCGGCACCCAGAATGATAATTTTCATCAGTCTCGACCCGTTATCTCATCACTTTTTGATTAGCTTAGCGTAAAAGAAGCCGTCGCCCTCTTCGGCACCAGGCAGATTTTGTTTACCCGGTTGCTCTGGTGTTCCTGTTTCGCAAAGTTCGGCATCAGCGGTACGTTGCAAAAAAGCTTTAATCTGCAGGCTATTCTCTTCCGGTAACACCGAACAGGTGGCATAGACCAGGGTTCCACCGGATTTTAAATGCGGCCAAATGGCGTCGAGAATTTCAGACTGCAATTGCGCGAGTTCCGGGATATCGCGATCGCGACGTAACCATTTAATATCCGGATGGCGACGAATCACCCCCGTTGCTGAACAAGGCGCATCTAATAAAATGCGATCAAACTGTTGCTCGCCACACCATTGGGAAGGGTAACGGCCATCACCTTGTTTCACGGTTGCCTTCATACCAAGGCGTTTTAAATTGTCGTAAACGCGAGAGAGGCGCTGTTCGTCAATATCAACCGCAACAACCTGCGCTTCTGGTGCCACCTCAAGGATATGCGTTGTTTTACCGCCGGGGGCGGCACAAAGATCCAGAATGTGTTCACCGTTTTGTGGCGCAAGCCAGGTCATGCAACCTTGTGCTGATGCATCCTGAACGGTAACCCATCCGTCTTCAAAACCAGGTAGCGCATGAACAGGTGCAGGTGTTTCCAGACGTACAGCATCAGGGTAATCCGCATGCGGGAAACCTTTCATTCCTGCTTCATCCAGCAATGCAAGCCAGCTGTCGCGGGAATGATGCGTACGATTAACGCGCAGCCACATTGGCGGACGCTGGTTATTGGCTTCGACGATGGATTGCCACTGCTCTGGATACGCTTTTTGCAGACGCTTCAGCAACCAGGAAGGATGCAGATAACGTGCATCACTGGCATTAAACTTGGCTAATAACTCTTCTTGCTGACGCTGGAACTGGCGTAATACACCGTTAATCAACCCTTTAAGTTGCGGACGCTTAATTGCGATAGCGCCTTCAACCGTTTCAGCCAGCGCAGCATGAGGTGGAATGCGGGTATAAAGCAGTTGATACAAACCAACCATAATCAGGTAATGCACAGTGCGCTGTTTGCCGGTCATCGGACGGGCCATTAACTTATTAATCAGCCAGTCTAACTGCGAAAGCGTACGCAGTACGCCAAAGCACAACTCTTGAAGAAGTGCTTTGTCTTTATCAGAAACTTTTTGCTGGAGCGGTGGCAGAATGTTGCTTAATGATTGCCCTTGCTCGACGACTTGTTCAACGGCCTGGGCCGCCATGCTACGTAAATTACGTTGTTTTTTCATAAGTATAAAAATGCCCGGTAAGACCGGGCTTAGAAGAGTGGACTATCAGGCCAGACGGTTGCCCGGAACAAACCATTCCCGACGAGAATTCAGGAGGTCTTGCGCGCTCATCGCTTTCTTACCCGCAGGTTGTAACGAGAGCAGATTCAGGATTCCATCACCAGTTGCAACCTGAATGCCTTGTTTGTTGGCTTCAAGGATCGTTCCTGGTGCAGCGTTGGTTGCCGTATCAATGACCGACGCTTTCCAGACTTTAACCGGCTGTCTTTCAATTTCCAGCCAGCTCATTGGCCATGGATTGAAAGCGCGAATGCAGCGTTCAAGCTGTGCTGCCGAAAGTGACCAGTCAATACGCGCTTCTTCTTTACTCAACTTTTCGGCGTAAGTGACAAGAGTTTCGTCCTGAACTTCTGGTTTCGCCGTGCCGTCTGCCAGTTGTTTCAACGTGGTGATAAGCCCTTGTGGGCCAAGCTCTGCCAGCTTGTCGTACAGCGTACCACTGGTATCTTCTGCAGTAATCGGGCAGGAGAGCTTATAGAGCATGTCACCGGTGTCTAAACCGACATCCATTTGCATAATGGTCACACCAGTTTCTGCATCACCCGCCCATAGTGAGCGTTGGATTGGTGCAGCACCGCGCCAGCGTGGCAGCAGTGAACCATGAACGTTGATACAGCCAAGACGCGGCATCTCCAGCACTGCTTTAGGCAGAATTAAGCCATAGGCGACGACGACCATAACATCAGCCTGCAGATCGGCGACCAGTTGCTGGTTTTCTTGTGGACGCAGGGAAACAGGTTGAAAAACGGGCAGACCTTTTTCCTCAGCCAGAACTTTAACCGGGCTGGGCATCAGTTTTTTACCGCGTCCTGCCGGTCGGTCTGGCTGGGTGAACACGCCAACGACGTTATGACCAGAAGACAACAGCGCGTCGAGATGACGCGCTGCAAAGTCAGGTGTACCCGCAAAAATAATACGTAGTGATTCTGACACGTTAGTTCTTATCCTTAAGCCCGGGCTTTCAGACGATCCAGTTTTTCAACTTTCTGACGAATACGTTGTTGTTTCAACGGTGACAGATAATCCATAAACAGTTTGCCGACCAGGTGATCCATCTCATGCTGAATACAGATGGCTAACAGACCGTCTGCTTCCAATTCAAATGGTTTACCGTCGCGGTCCAGGGCGCGAATTTTAACTTTCTCTGCGCGTGGCACTAAAGCACGTTGTTCAGGGATCGACAGGCAACCTTCTTCAATGCCTGTTTCGCCGCTTTTTTCTAAAAGCTCCGGATTGATTAACACCAGCCGTTCGTCACGGTTTTCCGAAACATCAATAACAATGATACGTTGATGGATATCAACCTGGGTTGCCGCCAGGCCAATACCTTCTTCTGCGTACATCGTCTCGAACATATCATCGACGATACGCTGAATTTCTGCATTCACTTCTTCTACCGGTTTAGCAACTTTGCGAAGCCGCTCGTCCGGAATATGTAACACTTGCAAAACTGACATAAATCTCCAGAGATGTGTTCAGGAGTTAGAAAGATTATTTCTTCTATTCTAGACAAATCCCCCTCTGATTGACAGCATCACTGACCAATCGCAAAGATTGCTAAGGCTGCTTATGGCAGGGAGATAAGGATGGTCGATACAGATATTTGGCTGCGTTTAATGAGCATCAGCAGCTTGTACGGCGATGATATGGTCCGTATAGCTCACTGGCTGGCAAAACAGTCGCATATTGATGCGGTTGTATTGCAGCAAACAGGGCTTACATTGCGGCAGGCACAACGCTTTCTTTCATTTCCGCGAAAGAGTATCGAAAGCTCACTTTGTTGGTTGGAGCAACCCAACCATCATTTAATCCCTGCGGACAGCGAATTTTATCCTCCTCAACTTCTGGCGACGACAGATTACCCCGGCGCACTGTTTGTTGAAGGAGAACTGCACGCGCTGCATTCATTTCAGCTTGCCGTAGTGGGGAGTCGGGCGCATTCATGGTATGGCGAGCGATGGGGACGATTATTTTGCGAAACTCTGGCCACGCGTGGAGTGACAATTACGAGTGGACTGGCGCGTGGAATCGATGGTGTGGCGCATAAAGCGGCCTTACAGGTAAATGGCGTCAGCATTGCTGTATTGGGGAACGGACTTAATACCATTCATCCGCGCCGCCATGCCCGACTGGCTACCAGTTTGCTTGAACATGGTGGGGCACTTGTCTCGGAATTTCCCCTCGATGTTCCACCCCTTGCTTACAATTTCCCACGAAGAAATCGCATTATCAGTGGTCTAAGTAAAGGTGTACTGGTGGTGGAAGCGGCTTTGCGCAGTGGTTCGTTGGTGACAGCACGTTGTGCGCTTGAGCAGGGGCGTGAAGTTTTTGCCTTGCCAGGACCAATAGGGAATCCGGGAAGCGAAGGGCCTCACTGGTTAATAAAACAAGGTGCGATTCTTGTGACGGAACCGGAAGAAATTCTGGAAAACTTGCAATTTGGATTGCACTGGTTGCCAGACGCCCCTGAAAATTCATTTTATTCACCAGATCAGCAAGACGTGGCATTGCCATTTCCTGAGCTCCTGGCTAACGTAGGAGATGAGGTAACACCTGTTGACGTCGTCGCTGAACGTGCCGGCCAACCTGTGCCAGAGGTAGTTACTCAACTACTCGAACTGGAGTTAGCAGGATGGATCGCAGCTGTACCCGGCGGCTATGTCCGATTGAGGAGGGCATGCCATGTTCGACGTACTAATGTATTTGTTTGAAACCTATATTCACACAGAAGCTGAGTTGCGTGTGGATCAAGACAAACTTGAACAGGATCTTACCGACGCAGGATTTGATCGAGAAGATATCTACAATGCCCTGCTTTGGCTGGAAAAGCTTGCGGATTATCAGGAAGGACTGACAGAACCGATGCAACTGGCCTCTGATCCACTCTCCATGCGTATTTATACCCCTGAGGAGTGTGAAAGACTGGATGCCAGCTGTCGTGGTTTTCTGCTTTTCCTTGAGCAAATTCAGGTGCTTAACCTTGAAATCCGTGAAATGGTGATAGAGCGAGTGCTCGCGCTGGATACCGCAGAGTTCGACCTGGAAGACCTGAAATGGGTAATCCTGATGGTGTTGTTCAATATTCCGGGCTGCGAAAATGCGTACCAGCAAATGGAAGAATTACTCTTTGAAGTGAATGAAGGTATGCTGCATTAATCATTTCTTTAATTCAGCATAAGTTGTTATGGCGAAATCAGCACTGTTCACGGTGCGTAATAATGAGTCCTGCTCAAAGTGCGGGGCTGAACTGGTTATTCGATCCGGGAAACACGGTCCGTTTCTTGGATGCTCACAGTATCCGGCGTGTGACTACGTCCGTCCTCTGAAATCTTCAGCGGATGGACATATTGTCAAAGTTCTGGAGGGGCAGGTTTGCCCTGCATGTGGCGCAAATCTGGTATTACGCCAGGGACGCTTTGGTATGTTTATTGGTTGCAGTAACTACCCTGAATGCGAACATACCGAACTTATCGATAAACCGGACGAAACAGCAATTACATGCCCCCAATGTCGGACGGGCCATCTGGTCCAGCGCCGCTCCCGTTATGGCAAAACATTTCACTCCTGTGATCGCTACCCGGAGTGTCAATTTGCCATTAACTTCAAACCCATAGCTGGAGAATGCCCTGAGTGTCATTATCCACTACTCATCGAAAAGAAAACCGCGCAGGGTGTAAAACACTTTTGTGCCAGTAAACAATGTGGAAAGCCGGTTTCGGCGGAATAATAACGTGAATAATAACCTGCAAGGAGACGCTATCGCAGCTGCGATAGATGTCCTCAATGAAGAACGTGTCATCGCCTATCCAACGGAAGCCGTTTTCGGTGTTGGGTGCGATCCTGATAGCGAAACAGCAGTGATGAGACTGTTGGAGTTAAAACAGCGTCCGGTTGATAAGGGGCTGATTTTAATCGCGGCAAATTACGAGCAGCTTAAACCCTATATTGATGACACCATGCTGACTGATGCGCAGCGTGAAACCATTTTTTCCCGCTGGCCAGGTCCTGTCACCTTTGTCTTTCCCGCGCCTGCGACAACACCGCGCTGGTTGACGGGCCGCTTTGATTCGCTTGCTGTACGAGTCACCGACCATCCGTTGGTGGTTGCTTTGTGCCAGGCTTATGGTAAACCGCTGGTTTCTACCAGTGCCAACTTGAGTGGATTGCCACCTTGTCGAACAGTAGACGAAGTTCGCGCACAATTTGGCGCGGCGTTCCCGGTTGTGCCTGGTGAAACGGGGGGGCGTTTAAATCCTTCAGAAATCCGCGATGCCCTGACGGGTGAACTGTTTCGACAGGGGTAACATAATGGAAACCTATGCTGTTTTTGGTAATCCGATAGCCCACAGCAAATCGCCATTCATTCATCAGCAATTTGCTCAGCAACTGAATATTGAACATCCCTATGGGCGCGTGTTGGCACCCATCAATGATTTCATCAACACACTGAACGCTTTCTTTAGTGCTGGTGGTAAAGGTGCGAATGTGACGGTACCTTTTAAAGAAGAGGCTTTTGCCAGAGCGGATGAGCTTACTGAACGGGCAGCGTTGGCTGGTGCTGTTAATACCCTCAAGCGGTTAGAAGATGGACGCTTGCAGGGTGACAATACCGATGGTATAGGTTTGTTAAGCGATCTGGAACGTCTGTCTTTTATCCGTCCGGGTTTACGTATTCTGCTTATCGGCGCTGGTGGAGCATCTCGCGGCGTACTACTACCACTCCTTTCCCTGAACTGTGCGGTGACAATCACTAATCGGACGGTATCCCGTGCGGAAGAGTTGGCTAAATTGTTTGCGCACACTGGCAGTATTCAGGCGTTGGGTATGGACGAACTGGAAGGTCATGAGTTTGATCTCATTATTAATGCAACATCCAGTGGCATCAGTGGTGATATTCCGGCGATCCCGTCATCGCTCATTCATCTAGGCATTTATTGCTATGACATGTTCTATCAGAAAGGAAAAACTCCTTTTCTGGCATGGTGTGAGCAGCGAGGCTCAAAGCGTAATGCTGATGGTTTAGGAATGCTGGTGGCACAGGCGGCTCATGCCTTTCTTCTTTGGCACGGTGTTCTGCCTGACGTAGAACCAGTTATAAAGCAATTGCAGGAGGAATTGTCCGCGTGAATCAGGCCATCCAGTTTCCGGACAGGGAAGAGTGGGACGAGAATAAAAAATGTGTATGTTTTCCCGCTCTCGTGAATGGTATGCAACTGACATGCGCGATCTCTGGCGAGAGTCTGGCGTATCGCTTTACTGGAGATACGCCAGAACAGTGGTTAGCGAGTTTTCGTCAGCATCGCTGGGACCTGGAAGAAGAAGCGGAAAACTTAATTCAGGAACAAAGTGAAGATGATCAAGGCTGGGTCTGGTTACCCTGATCCAGATATTCGTCCTTCCATTTCACGTAATTATTCGCGGAATAGCGTAACCCAGCCTTCTCTTCATCACTTAACGGGCGGATCTGTTTGACGGGGCTACCGAGATACAGATATCCGCTCTCCAGCCGTTTATTTTGTGGGACCAGACTACCCGCACCAATCATCACATCATCTTCTACTATTGCGCCATCAAGTAAAATTGAGCCCATCCCAACCAAAACTCGATTGCCAATGGTGCAGCCGTGGAGCATCACCTTGTGACCAACAGTGACATCTTCGCCAATGGTTAATGGGTTGCCATCTGGGTTGTACGAGGATTTATGAGTGACATGCAACATACTGCCATCCTGGATATTGGTGCGTGCTCCGATCTGTACATAATGTACATCTCCACGAATCACAACGAGCGGCCAGATCCCCACATCATCAGCCAGACGAACGTCACCAATCACGACACTGCTATCGTCGATCATTACGCGCTGACCGATTTGTGGAAAAAGATCGCGGTATGGGCGTAAAACATCAGACATACTTACCTCAGCAATAAATGATTTACTAATGACTTTGGGGACATTATTGGCCTTGTGCAAGTCTTTTAGTATGCAAAAAAGCACCGTTTTGTGTGCGATTGCAGCAAAAAGGGTGAAAAAACAACAAACAGAAAAAAAGATCAAAAAAATACTTGTGCAAAATATTGGGATCCCTATAATGCGCCTCCGTTGAGACGACAACGTGAAACACTTCACAGGATGGTCGGAACAACGAAGAGAAAAAATCCTGAAATTCAGGGTTGACTCTGAAAGAGGAAAGCGTAATATACGCCACCTCGCGACAGTGAGCTGAAGGCCGCGTCGCAACTGCTCTTTAACAATTTATCAGACAATCTGTGTGGGCACTCGAAGATACGGATTCTTAACGTCGCAAGACGAAAAATGAATACCAAGTCTCAAGAGTGAACACGTAATTCATTACGAAGTTTAATTCTTTGAGCATC
>NZ_MECT01000387.1:0-655 GCF_001722145.1 Shigella sp. FC1544 | reverse complement strand
AGCAGGCGCTGGAGTTCTTTAATCTGCTTCATGGCGGCAGCAAGTTCAGAGGCAGGAACAACCTGTTCTCCGGCGGCCACAGCAGTAAGACTTCCTTCCTGGTATTGCTTACGCCAGAGAAATAACTGGCTGGCTGCTACACCATGTTGCCGGGCAACGAGGGAGACCGTCATCCCCGGTTCAAAGCTCTGCTGAACAATTGCGATCTTTTCCTGTGTGGTACGCCGTCTGCGTTTCTCCGGCCCTAAGACATCAATCATCTGTACTCCAATGACTAGTCTAAAAACTAGTATTAAGACTATCACTTATTTAAGTGATACTGGTTGTCTGGAGATTCAGGGGGCCAGTCTATCCGCCACCCAGACCTGATTTGGTGCTGTAGGAGCGAACGTCTGGTTCAGCAGATTTGGCGCAACTGGCAGATTGTGGTTCGGGTTCGTAGTCGCTCTGAACTTGCGTTTCTGCTTACAGCGTAGCCTTAGCTCCTTACGAAGACGTGCCAGTCGGTCACGACCAACGATGATGCCATTCTCTGCCAGCTCCGTCTGGAGCCGCCGGGTTCCATATGTTTCGCGAGTGCGGATATGTGCCACCTTAATCTCCAGTTTTAGCCGCTCATCACTTTGTTTTCTGTCTGAGGGTTCATGCTGTACCC
>NZ_MECT01000386.1:0-655 GCF_001722145.1 Shigella sp. FC1544 | reverse complement strand
ACTGGCCGATAAACCGGGTCGGCGAACTGCTCCCCTGGCGCGTAGCACTGCCGACTGAATAACACATCCCCGTCAATACGGTTCTTGCTGCACGCTTACTATGGAATAATATATGACATGGAATCTGTTGGCGCTGGCGACGGCGCTGCAAACTGTACCTGAACAAAATATTGATGTAACAAATAGCGAGAACGCATTAATTATTAAAATGAATGATTATGGCGATTTGCAAATCAATATTCTTTTTACTTCCCGCCAAATGATTATCGAAACCTTTATTTGTCCGGTAAGTAGTATCAGCAATCCAGATGAATTTAATACCTTCTTATTAAGAAATCAGGGTAATGACTCCAACTTACTGATAGTGTTTTATGTTCAGATAATGCCCGATGACCTTGTCATGCAGCTCCACCGATTTTGAGAACGACAGTGACTTCCGTCCCAGCCTTGCCAGATGTTGTCTCAGATTCAGATTATGTCGCTCAATGCGCTGAGTGTAACGCTTGCTGATAACGTGCAGCTTTCCCTTCAGGCGTGATTCATACAGCGGCCAGCCATCCGTCATCCATACCACGACCTCAAAGGCCGACAGCAGGCTCAGAAGACGCTCCAGTGTGGCCAGAGTGCGTTCACCGAAGACGTGCGCCACAACCGT
>NZ_MECT01000385.1:0-656 GCF_001722145.1 Shigella sp. FC1544 | reverse complement strand
CCATGTTTGCCTCCGGGGAATGGGCTGACGGTTTCCATAAAATGGCGAACTTTTTTCAACAGTTGCCACATTGAGCGGCACTGATGATTACGCGTTATTGTGTCGTGAAGTGCCTGCCATAGCCGTTCAGCATGATTCACCCATGGCGAGTAAACCGGCTGATAAATGAGCCTGAACTTCGGGTTCTCCTTCAGCCAGCTCTGTGTTTCCCGGCTTTTGTGGATAATGTAGTTGTCCACGATCAGCGTGATGGTTTTCGCCCGACGGTATGTCGCTTTAAGCCGCTTCAGCAGGCTGATGAACAGCGCCGAACTTTTGCTGTTGCCGCCCACATAGCTGACTTTACCTGTCCCGCTGTGCAGCGCTCCGGCCAGATAATATTTTTCATTCTGTCCCGGCGTGACCACCCGTTTTTGCTGTCCGCGCAGTTGCCAGTCCGCACCGATTTTGGGATGAAGATGGATATCCACTTCATCTTCATAAAAGACCTGATGTTCTGCGCTGCATTCGTCCAGTGCTTTATGGATTGCTGCCATCTTTTCATCTTTATGCGGGTCACGGATACGCAGAGTTGGCGCAGCCCTTCGCCACACAATCCCCGCAGACGGCAACCAGCGGCGAACGGTTCCGGCATTTAACTGGCAACCGGTTATCTC
>NZ_MECT01000384.1:0-660 GCF_001722145.1 Shigella sp. FC1544 | reverse complement strand
CCCCCGCCAGACACATGCCGGGAACCCGGCGCTCTACCCGCAGGTCAAAATGGTCTGCCAGATGGAACTGACCAGCCATCTGCTGACGGCTGCAGCCTTCGGCACGATGAAGAACAGCGAAAATGAGCTTGCTGAGCAACTTATAGAACAAACCGGCGATAACACTCTGACGTTAATGGATAAAGGTTATTACTCACTGGGACTGTTAAATGCCTGGAGCCTGGCGGGAGAACACCGCCACTGGATGATACCTCTCAGAAAGGGAGCGCAATATGAAGAGCTCAGAAAACTGGGTAAAGGCGATCATCTGGTGAAGCTGAAAACCAGCCCGCAGGCACGAAAAAAGTGGCCGGAACTGGGAAATGAAGTGACAGCCCGCCTGCTGACCGTGACGCGCAAAGGAAAAGTCTGCCATCTGCTGACGTCGATGACGGACGCCATGCGCTTCCCCGGAGGAGAAATGGCGGATCTGTACAGTCATCGCTGGGAAATTGAACTGGGATACAGGGAGATAAAACAGACGATGCAACTGAGCAGGCTGACGCTGAGAAGTAAAAAGCCGGAGCTTGTGGAGCAAGAGCTGTGGGGTGTCTTACTGGCTTATAATCTGGTGAGATATCAGATGATTAAAATGGCGGAACATCTGAAAGGTTACTGGCC
>NZ_MECT01000383.1:0-663 GCF_001722145.1 Shigella sp. FC1544 | reverse complement strand
CGCCACGCGTTACGACAAAACGGCGAGAAATTACCTGGCGATGGTGAAACTGGGCTGCATCCGACTCTTTTATCAACGCTTACGTAATTAAGGGACACAGCCTAAATAGCTGCGCGGAATAGTAGATCCCTTTGAGGGAACTTAGCCCGGATTGTGCGATCTGATCAATCGCCAAATCAAAACAAATCACCAACCGGACTGAGCAATGCCGATCATAGCACCAATTTCCCGTGACGAACGACGCCTGATGCAGAAAGCCATCCATAAAACACACGATAAAAATTATGCCCGCAGACTGACTGCCATGCTGATGCTGCACCGGGGCGACCGTGTCAGCGACGTTGCCAGAACGCTCTGCTGCGCCCGTTCCTCTGTTGGACGCTGGATTAACTGGTTCACGCAGTCGGGTGTTGAGGGACTGAAATCATTACCTGCCGGGCGTGCCCGTCGCTGGCCGTTTGAGCATATCTGCACACTGTTACGTGAGCTGGTAAAACATTCTCCGGCGACTTTGGCTACCAGCGTTCACGCTGGAGTACAGAACTGCTGGCAATAAAAATCAATGAGATAACCGGTTGCCAGTTAAATGCCGGAACCGTTCGCCGCTGGTTGCCGTCTGCGGGGATTGTGTGGCGAAGGGCTGCGCCAACTCTGCGTATCCGT
>NZ_MECT01000382.1:0-664 GCF_001722145.1 Shigella sp. FC1544 | reverse complement strand
CTGTATGAATCCCGCCTGAAGGGAAAGCTGCACGTAATCAGCAAGCGATATACGCAGCGAATTGAGCGGCATAACCTGAATCTGAGGCAGCACCTGGCACGGCTGGGACGGAAGTCGCTGTCGTTCTCAAAATCGGTGGAGCTGCATGACAAAGTCATCGGGCATTATCTGAACATAAAACACTATCAATAAGTTGGAGTCATTACCGCTCGCCTTGAGCGAGATATATTAAAAAAAGCAACAGCGTATTTTGCACAGGAGTCGCTGAAAAATACGCGTTAATCGAACAATGGCGACAACAATTTCCCATTGAAGCGATGTGTCAGGTATTTGGTGTATCCAGGAGCGGTTATTACAACTGGGTACAGCATGAACCCTCAGACAGAAAACAAAGTGATGAGCGGCTAAAACTGGAGATTAAGGTGGCACATATCCGCACTCGCGAAACATATGGAACCCGGCGGCTCCAGACGGAGCTGGCAGAGAATGGCATCATCGTTGGTCGTGACCGACTGGCACGTCTTCGTAAGGAGCTAAGGCTACGCTGTAAGCAGAAACGCAAGTTCAGAGCGACTACGAACCCGAACCACAATCTGCCAGTTGCGCCAAATCTGCTGAACCAGACGTTCGCTCCTACAGCACCAAATCAGGTCTGGGTGGCGGA
>NZ_MECT01000381.1:0-671 GCF_001722145.1 Shigella sp. FC1544 | reverse complement strand
ATACCTGACACATCGCTTCAATGGGAAATTGTTGTCGCCATTGTTCGATTAACGCGTATTTTTCAGCGACTCCTGTGCAAAATACGCTGTTGCTTTTTTTAATATATCTCGCTCAAGGCGAGCTTCATTTAACGCCTTACGCAGTTGCAGAATTTCAGATTCCAGTTCAGCCACCGTGCGGGAACCAGGAGTACCGAGCCCTTTTCTGGCGGCGGTAACCCATTGTCCTAAAGTGCCTTCAGGAAGGGATAATCGGGAAGCGCCTTCACTGATCGAAAGTTGATTTTCAAGAACCGTTCTGACAGCTTCGGCTTTGAACTGAACCGCCCCGGGAATCCTGGAGACTAAACTTCCTGAGAAAGAGGTAAACAGGATGACTAAAAATACTCGTTTTTCCCCCGAAGTCCGTCAACGGGCAGTCCGTATGGTTCTGGAAAGTCAGGGCGAATATGACTCACAATGGGCGACAATTTGTTCCATTGCTCCAAAGATTGGCTGTACGCCGGAGACTCTGCGTGTCTGGGTTCGCCAGCATGAGCGGGATACCGGAGGCGGTGATGGCGGGCTCACCACCGCTGAACGTCAGCGTCTGAAAGAGCTGGAACGTGAAAATCGTGAACTGCGCCGCAGTAACGATATCCTTCGCCAGGCTTCCGCTTATTTTGCGAAGG
>NZ_MECT01000380.1:0-674 GCF_001722145.1 Shigella sp. FC1544 | reverse complement strand
CAAGGCGAGCTTCATTTAACGCCTTACGCAGTTGCAGAATTTCAGATTCCAGTTCAGCCACCGTGCGGGAACCAGGAGTACCGAGCCCTTTTCTGGCGGCGGTAACCCATTGTCCTAAAGTGCCTTCAGGAAGGGATAATCGGGAAGCGCCTTCACTGATCGAAAGTTGATTTTCAAGAACCGTTCTGACAGCTTCGGCTTTGAACTCTTTAGAGTAACGTTGGTTTTTTCTGCTCATTATTAGCTCCTTCTGATGCCATTCTATTTCAGGAAGGAGTGTCCGTTAAACTCAGGCTACCTCAGCGCCCTGCAATGTCATCAGCATTCTCATCACCATTCCGCATGATTCTGAGAAACTCAGTTGATTTGGCCAGTAACCTTTCAGATGTTCCGCCATTTTAATCATCTGATATCTCACCAGATTATAAGCCAGTAAGACACCCCACAGCTCTTGCTCCACAAGCTCCGGCTTTTTACTTCTCAGCGTCAGCCTGCTCAGTTGCATCGTCTGTTTTATCTCCCTGTATCCCAGTTCAATTTCCCAGCGATGACTGTACAGATCCGCCATTTCTCCTCCGGGGAAGCGCATGGCGTCCGTCATCGACGTCAGCAGATGGCAGACTTTTCCTTTGCGCGTCACGGTCAGCAGGCGGGCTGTCACTTCATTTCCCAGT
>NZ_MECT01000379.1:0-679 GCF_001722145.1 Shigella sp. FC1544 | reverse complement strand
GTTTTCTGGCTTCATAAGAGTAAGTGAGCTGGAAAACACGTTTACATGAGCGACAACGGAAACGCTCATGCCGGGAACAACTACGGCCATGTCGATAAACTTCATCGGAATTACAGCGCGGACAATGAACAGTAACGGTAGTCATGGAAAACCTCAAATACCAGTAGATTACCAGAAACTTCTATCGATTGAAGACATTACCTTTTGCCGCAATAGGTGGGGTAACATTGGTGAAAACGCATTACGCCGGGTGGCAGTTGGAAAAAAATTATCTTTTTTCGGCTCTGATCGTGGTGGAGAAAATGCGGCAATAATCTAAATAGCTGCGCTTAATACCGCTACACTTTTGGGTAATGACTCCAACTTATTGATAGTGTTTTATGTTCAGATAATGCCCGATGACTTTGTCATGCAGCTCCACCGATTTTGAGAACGACAGCGACTTCCGTCCCAGCCGTGCCAGGTGCTGCCTCAGATTCAGGTTATGCCGCTCAATTCGCTGCGTATATCGCTTGCTGATTACGTGCAGCTTTCCCTTCAGGCGGGATTCATACAGTGGCCAGCCATCCGTCATCCATATCACCACGTCAAAGGGTGACAGCAAGCTCATAAGACGCCCCAGCGTCGCCATAGTGCGTTCACCGAATACGTGCGCAACAACCGTCTTCCGGAGCCTGTC
>NZ_MECT01000378.1:0-682 GCF_001722145.1 Shigella sp. FC1544 | reverse complement strand
AGCAGGCGCTGGAGTTCTTTAATCTGCTTCATGGCGGCAGCAAGTTCAGAGGCAGGAACAACCTGTTCTCCGGCGGCCACAGCAGTAAGACTTCCTTCCAACATGGGCCAGAAGCCCCGCTCCGGCATAACTGCGTGCAATGGGTTTTGAAGGCACCGGTGCCTGCACGATATGGTCGCACCGGCGACAGGCCAGTTTAGGGCGTTGTTTTTCGATAACCTTAAAGGCGCTGCTGATAAGCTCCAGCTGCTCTGACACATCACATCCCAGTGGACTGAGTTCACCACCACAGGCCGGACAGCATTCCTCTTCCGGCCGGATGACCCGGGGGGCACGGGGAAGTGAGGCTGGTAACGGTTTACGGGCTGAAGACTGGCGCAGGGAAGATGGCAGTACCGGGTCATATTGCTCACCCAGTGTTTCCGCCATTTCCTCCTGAAGTGCGCTGATTCGCTCCTGTGCTTCCTGTATCCGCCGTTCGGTTTTTGCGCGAAGTTTTTCTGAGCTTTTACCGAACTGCATACGCTGCAGTTTCGCGACCAGCGCCTTCAGTCGGTTGATTTCGGAAGGCCTGGACAACTGAATCTGCGACCCAGACCTGATTAGGTGCTGTGGGCGTAAAGTTCTGATTCAGCAGATTCGGCGTAACCGGCAGATTGTGGTCAGAGTTTGTGGTCGCCCT
>NZ_MECT01000377.1:0-25861 GCF_001722145.1 Shigella sp. FC1544 | reverse complement strand
CTTTAATCTGCTTCATGGCGGCAGCAAGTTCAGAGGCAGGAACAACCTGTTCTCCGGCGGCCACAGCAGTAAGACTTCCTTCCTGGTATTGCTTACGCCAGAGAAATAACTGGCTGGCTGCTACACCATGTTGCCGGGCAACGAGGGAGACCGTCATCCCCGGTTCAAAGCTCTGCTGAACAATTGCGATCTTTTCCTGTGTGGTACGCCGTCTGCGTTTCTCCGGCCCTAAGACATCAATCATCTGTACTCCAATGACTAGTCTAAAAACTAGTATTAAGACTATCACTTATTTAAGTGATACTGGTTGTCTGGAGATTCAGGGGGCCAGTCTACAGCAATACTGAAAGAATCAGTACTCCCGAAATAAGGCCGACTAGATGTCGTGTTCTCACCAGAATATCCTTATTAACACAGTGTAGGGAAAGTATATCTGATTGTGGAAAAAGGCTGGCAGGAGATAAGGAGGTAGAGCTGGTATTTCATGAAGTGATGGGTGGAAACGATCATTGTCATTTGACCAAGCGCAGAGCTTTACGCCTGGTATGTAACCCTAACTTAAGATGTTGATTCGGCGAGAGCGAGGGTAAAAATATCGTAAAAAGACAGTTCACCTTTACGGACGATCATTTTTTGCAGTTGTTCCTTATGAACATCCGCGACACGCGGAGAGTTCAAGATGGCTTCAACCAGCGCGGCAGGTACAAAGCGCGTGTTGTACCATTCGCCGTTATAGCAAACGCGGAAATCCAGCACGTCGATATCTTCATAGCGGTAGCGTGGGTAGACATCGAAAAAGAAGAAACCATTAAGCAGGATAAATAATACAACCAGTAGCCAGACAGAGCCTGACAGCGTTTCGGACTGCAACATCACCGCCAGGGTGGCAAAAAAAGCAACGTACATACCGATAAACAGCCCCGGATGTTTACGGATAAAACTGATACTAAAGCGGGGTTTGTTGTCGCGTTTTTCGCGGGTATTCAGAGACTCAATCGTTTCGGTCAGCAGGCGTTGTATTTCGGTCATCGTTTGCCTTCGTGGTATCTGCAACTTTCCAGGGAACACCCTATTTTAACGTGGGTATAGTAGAGGGGAAGTAACAGATCTACCACAATTTTGCATAACAGTTGCGAAAAACCGATTACAATTTTTTAATTATTCTGGCTGGATTACCGCCCACGACAACGTTGTCCGGGACACCTTTTGTGACAACTGCACCTGAAGCTACCACGACGTTATCACCAATGGTCACACCAGGGTTAATGACCGCGCGTCCGCCAATCCAGACGTTATTACCGATGGTGACGGGTTTCCCCAGTTCAGCACCGCTATTACGTGCTACAGGGTCGATGGGGTGTGTTGCCGTGTAGATATGAACGCCTGGTGCCAACATACAGTTATCACCGATGCGAATAGGGCAGACATCAAGCATCACGCAATCGAAGTTGGCGAAAAAATTATTGCCGAGAAAAATGTTATAGCCATAATCACAGCGAAACGTTGGCTCAATATAAGCCTCTGTCACCTGACCGAATAAATCAGCGAGAATTTGCTGGCGTAATGTGTGCTCTTCCGCCAGGGAATGATTGTATCGGTGAATAAGCTGACGAGCGCGCAGGCGATCGCAAGATAACGTCTCATCTGCCGAGCGATACAACTCACCAGCGATCATCTTTTCTTTTTCTGTGCTCATTACTGACCTCCGGTTGCTGAAAATGCGGCAACACAGTAAGACGAAAAGTCAGTGAACAGAACGTTCCCATTACATCTGTGTGATAAAGATCACATAGGGTATGTCTTCATGGTGAAAAAGTATAAAATTCTTAATAAACAGCCGGTTATAGCTCCGAAAGCGAATTATTTATTAGCGAATAAATTTCCATACTGAGGAAGGGATCTTGTCGTATAGTTTATTCATGGTCAATTCGGCGAGGCGGTGATCTGCGGCTGAGTAAAATACCGCCAGTTCATTATCTGATAATTCGTATTTATTTTTCTCGATAACACGCTCCAGCGTGTCAATTGTCTGGCAACGACGTAAACGCATTAAATAATCGGTTTTCGTTAAAGGTTTTTCGGACATACTTCTACCCATGGTTGTAATAATACTAACAAGATAAACTCGCAGGATTCTCTTTCGTCGCATTGACAAAACAACGGAATAGTCGATTACCTGACTTCCGCCATTTCTGAAGATCCTGCATATTAATACCATAACTACTGAACAACATAAAGGTGTCATCCAGATATTCGTCGATCTGCTCAATGAGCTTATTGTCTTCATTATACTTAATTTTGTAATTAAGTGCGAAGGTCGCAATATGCTCAATCAGTTCATTCAACTGGAGGTTGATCGCCGAGGTTGGGTCGTTAACCCAGCCATAATTGCTTTCTTCAAGGTTTGCAAGGCAGTCATGATACAGGGTTTCACAGAGAAACTTAAGCTGTGCGATATCATGTCTTTTGGGTGAGTATTCATCCATAACGCGTCCCCTTCTTAGCGGTTGAACTAACGGACACCTTTCGGGATGGAAAAAACTTACTGACCTGGACTTGCCCTCTCGTTTGTTAGCTTAACTATAAGCCACTCTTTGCAGGTTTTCATCGCATTATTACGAAAAATTACAATTAGGAAGGAATCGGGACAGGACTCACTTTTTCATACTAGCACTAACCCGCAGCAGGTAAAAGCAGTTTGCTCGAACTGTTCATAACATTTCAGGATTATCGCCAGATGAAATTGGTGACACTAATACCAGGATTGCTCTGAATATGACGTAATAACCGAGGAATGAATAAAGAATTACCGCAAATAATTAAGAATAGCCTCTAAATGATTATGGATTATTAAATCTATTAGCGCTACTTAATATAAATTAACTAACAATGAGTATTTTTTATGAATTTTATCCGTGGTTAATACTGGTTTTCGTATGAGATCCTGAGTTGGTGGTTCAATTACTCCTTAATGTTCGTAGGTTATGCATAAAAAAGGCCGCTTGCGCGGCCTTAGTGATTACACGTTGTATCAATGATGATCGACAGTATGGCTGTGCTCGATATCTTCATTCTTGCGGCTAAAGCGGCGGCGAACCACCACAAAGAATACCGGAACGAAGAAGATTGCCAGTACCGTTGCGGTCACCATCCCGCCCATTACACCGGTACCTACTGCGTTCTGCGCGCCGGAACCAGCACCAGTACTGATAACCAGCGGCATAACGCCGAGGATAAACGCCAGCGAGGTCATCAGGATCGGACGTAAACGCATCCGCACTGCATCAAGCGTCGCTTCAATCAGACCTTTACCTTCTTTATCCATCAAGTCTTTGGCGAATTCGACGATAAGTATCGCGTTCTTCGCCGACAACCCAATGGTTGTGAGCAGGCCTACCTGGAAGTAAACGTCATTGGTCAGGCCACGGAAGGTGGCAGCCAGCAACGCACCGATAACCCCCAGCGGAACGACCAGCATAACGGAGAACGGAATCGACCAGCTCTCGTACAGCGCCGCCAGACACAGGAATACGACAATCAACGAAATCGCGTACAGTGAAGGTGCCTGGTTGCCGGAGAGGCGTTCCTGATAGGACATCCCCGTCCAGTCATAGCCAACACCGGTAGGCAGTTTGCTCGCCAGTTGTTCCATTAGCTCCATTGCTTCACCGGTACTTTTACCCGGTGCCGCCTGGCCTAAGATTTCCATGGATGGCAGGCCATTGTAACGTTCCAGACGCGGCGAACCGTACTCCCAACGAGAAGAGGAGAATGCCGAGAACGGCACCATCTGACCATCAGCAGCACGAACATACCAGTCGCCGATATCATCCGGCAGCATACGGTATTTCGCTTCTGACATGACGTAAACTTTCTTCACACGACCGCGGTCGATAAAGTCGTTCACATAGCTACCGCCCCATGCAGCGCCCAGAGTGGTGTTAATGTCGTTGATAGAAACACCCAGCGCCTGCGCTTTTTCCTGGTCGATATCAATCTTAAACTGCGGGGTATCTTCCAGACCGTTTGGACGTACGCTGGTCAACATATCAGGATGCTTTGCTGCTTCTGCAAGCAGCTGGTTACGCGCCTGAGTCAGTTTTTCGTGACCAAGGCCAGCCTGGTCAATCAGCTCAAAGTCAAAGCCGGTTGCAGTACCCAGTTCCACGATTGCGGGCAGGTTAAAGGCGAAAACCATCGCATCTTTGATTTGCGAGAAAGCGCGTGTTGCACGCATGGTAATCGCTTCAACTTTGTTTTCTTCGCCCGGACGATCGGCCCAGTCCTTCAAGGAAACGAACGCAATACCGGTATTCTGACCACGTCCCGCAAAGCCGAAGCCGTTAACGGCGAACACCGACTCAACGTTGTTCTTTTCTTTGGTCAGATAGTAATGCGTTACCTCATTGAGCACTTTCTGCGTACGTTCCTGCGTTGCACCTGCTGGCAGCTGAACCATGGTCATAAATACGCCCTGGTCCTCATCTGGCAAGAAGGAGCTTGGCAGACGCACGAACAGATAGGCCATGCCGACCACGATGATCAGATACAGCACCAGGTAACGCCCCGTACTGCGCAGAATACCGCCTACGCTGTCGGTGTAGTGGTGCGTGCTCTTCTCGAACATGCGGTTAAACCAGCCGAAGAAGCCTTTTTTACCTTCCCCGTGATCGCCTTTGGCAATCGGTTTCAGCATGGTGGCACAAAGAGCCGGAGTCAGGATCAACGCTACCAGTACCGACAGCGCCATTGCTGAAACAATGGTAATAGAGAACTGACGATAGATAGCACCAGTAGAACCGCCAAAGAAGGCCATCGGTACGAATACCGCTGACAGTACCATCGCGATACCGACCAGAGCGCCCTGAATCTGCCCCATCGACTTACGGGTAGCTTCTTTTGGCGGCAAACCTTCTTCCGCCATAACACGCTCCACGTTTTCTACCACAACGATAGCGTCATCCACCAACAAGCCGATGGCGAGCACCATCCCGAACATTGTTAGCGTGTTTATCGAGAAGCCAAAGGCGGCAAGGACGGCAAAGGTCCCGAGCAATACCACCGGTACGGCAATGGTCGGAATCAACGTCGCGCGGAAGTTCTGCAGGAACAGATACATAACCAGGAACACGAGGATGATCGCTTCGACCAGCGTTTTAACCACTTCGTGAATAGAGATTTTCACGAACGGCGTGGTGTCGTACGGGTAAACAATTTTCAGACCCGACGGGAAGAACGGTTCCATCTTCGCCAGTTCAGCACGGATTGCCGCAGCGGTATCCAGCGCATTTGCACCGGTCGCCAGCTTGATCCCCAGACCGGAAGCCGGTTGGCCGTTAAACTCTGCGATGATGTCGTAGTTCTCACCACCCAGCTCAATCTTCGCCACATCACGCAGCAGGACGCGGGAACCATCCTGATTCACTTTCAGCAGGATTTTGCCGAACTCTTCAGTAGAGGTCAGACGCGTCTGAGCAATAATAGAGGCGTTAAGCTGTTGGCCTTTCACCGGCGGCGTACCACCGAGCTGACCCGCCGCAACCTGGGCGTTCTGCGCTTTGATGGCGGTAATGACATCAACCGGCGTTAGCTGGAATTTGTTCAGCTCATTCGGGTTCATCCAGATACGCATCGCGTACTGTGAACCGAACAACTGAACATCACCCACGCCCGACGTACGGCTGATGGCATCTTTCATATTCGCCGCTACGTAGTCAGAGATATCCTCCTGCGTCATGGTGCCATCGGTGTTGATAACGCCGACAACCATCAGGAAGCTGCTGGATGATTTCTCAACGCTCACCCCTTGCTGCTGAACTTCTTGCGGCAGCAACGGCATCGCCAGCTGCAGTTTGTTCTGCACCTGAACCTGCGCGATATCCGCATCAGTACCAGACTCAAAGGTCAGGGTGATCTGCACGGTACCCGTGGAGTCACTGTTAGAGGACATGTACATCAGGTTATCGATACCGTTCATATTCTGTTCGATAACCTGTGTCACCGTGTCCTGCACTGTTTTCGCATCAGCGCCGGGGTAGGAGGCGGAGATCGTTACTGCCGGCGGTGCAATCGTAGGATATTGCGCCACCGGCAGTTTGAGGATCGCCAGCCCCCCTGCCAACATGATGATAATGGCGATCACCCACGCAAAAATCGGGCGATCGATAAAGAAATTAGGCATGTCTTAACGGCTCCTGTTTAAGTTAAGACTTGGACTGTTCAGGCTGAGCACCGCTTGCGGCTTGCTGGTTATTATCAGCGGTAACTTCTTGTGCTTTTACCTGGACACCAGGACGCACTTTCTGCAGCCCACTTATTACTACGCGATCGCCTGCTTTCAGACCTTCTGTCACCAGCCACTTATCGCCAATAGCCTGGCTTGCAACGATCGGACGGGTTTCCACTTTGTCATCCGCGCCAACTACCAGTACGGTGGCATCACCACGCGGCGTACGGGTTACGCCCTGTTGCGGGACTAAAATAGCGTTTGGATTAAGCCCTTCTTCCAGACGTGCGCGCACGAACATACCCGGCAGCAGAGTGTGATCCGGGTTCGGGAAGATAGCGCGTAGGGTGATAGACCCAGTGGTCTGATCAACGGTAACGTCAGAGAATTCCAGCGTACCGTCCTGCGGGAACTTAATGCCGTCACTGGTGATCAGCGACACTTTGGCTTTGCCGTTCTCTTGTTTCAGCGTGCCATTCGCCAGTTCCTGTTTCAGGCGCAGGAAGTCGTTGCTGGACTGGGTCACATCAACGTAGATCGGATCAAGTTGCTGCACGGTTGCCAGCGCAGTCGCCTGACCGTTCTGTACCAATGCGCCTTCCGTCACGTTCGACTTACCAATGCGACCGCTAATCGGAGCGGTGACTTTGGTGTAAGCCAGATTGATCCGCGCAGTTTCAACGGCAGCTTTCGCCGCAGTTACCGCAGCATTCGCCTGTTGCGCATCAGCCAGAGCCTGATCGTACTCTTGCTTACTGATGTACTGAGTACCGAGCAGTTTCTGATAACGATTCACCGTCAATTGCGCGATATTGGCTGCAGCCTGGGCTTTCGCCAGATCACCTTTCGCACTGTCGTATGTCGCCTGATAGGTCGCAGGATCAATCTGATAGAGAGAGACACCAGCTTCGATGTCGCTACCTTCTTTGAAATTACGCTTCAGGATAATCCCGCTAACTTGAGGACGAACTTCTGCGATCCGGTAGGCACTGGTGCGACCCGGAAGCTCGGTTGTGATCTGCAGAGGTTCAGTTTTGACTGTTACTACGCCAACGGCGGGCATCTGCTGGCCACCTTGTTGGGCCTGTTTGTCGTCACATCCTGTTAGGGCTAAGCTGCCTGAGAGCATCAGAACGACCGCCAGAGGCGTAAACCCTCTGTTTTTGTTCATATGTAAACCTCGAGTGTCCGATTTCAAATTGGTCAATGGTCAAAAGTTAATAAACCCATTGCTGCGTTTATATTATCGTCGTGCTATGGTACATACATTCACAAATGTATGTAAATCTAACGCCTGTAAATTCACGAACATATGGCACGAAAAACCAAACAAGAAGCGCAAGAAACGCGCCAACACATCCTCGATGTGGCTCTACGTCTTTTCTCACAGCAGGGGGTATCATCCACCTCGCTGGGTGAGATTGCAAAAGCAGCTGGCGTTACGCGCGGTGCAATCTACTGGCATTTTAAAGACAAGTCGGATTTGTTCAGTGAGATCTGGGAACTGTCAGAATCCAATATTGGTGAACTAGAGCTTGAGTATCAGGCAAAATTCCCTGGCGATCCACTCTCAGTATTAAGAGAGATATTAATTCATGTTCTTGAATCCACGGTGACAGAAGAACGACGTCGATTATTGATGGAGATTATATTCCACAAATGCGAATTTGTCGGAGAAATGGCTGTTGTGCAACAGGCACAACGTAATCTCTGTCTGGAAAGTTATGACCGTATAGAACAAA
The DNA here is from genome assembly GCF_001722145.1 of Shigella sp. FC1544. Lineage (NCBI taxonomy): Bacteria > Pseudomonadati > Pseudomonadota > Gammaproteobacteria > Enterobacterales > Enterobacteriaceae > Shigella > Shigella sp. FC1544. The sequence continues at coordinate 17,893 of NZ_MECT01000377.1, read as the reverse complement.
CGTTAAAACATTGTATTGAAGCGAAAATGTTGCCTGCGGATTTAATGACGCGTCGGGCAGCAATTATTATGCGCGGCTATATTTCCGGCCTGATGGAAAACTGGCTCTTTGCCCCGCAATCTTTTGATCTTAAAAAAGAAGCCCGCGATTACGTCGCCATCTTACTGGAGATGTATCTCCTGTGCCCCACGCTTCGTAATCCTGCCACTAACGAATAACCCTGAATCTGACTCCAGGATTTTTCCTGGACATTTTCGTCGTTGCTATTCTGGTTCACTGCGTCGTGATATTCTTGCGGTTTGACTTTTTCAGGTCGTTCTTCAGGTTCAGAAACCTTCATTCATCATGACTATGTTCCAGTATTACAAACGATCACGGCATTTTGTTTTTTCAGCATTTATTGCTTTTGTTTTTGTCTTGTTATGCCAGAACACGGCGTTTGCGCGGGCGTCATCGAATGGTGATCTGCCGACAAAAGCGGACCTGCAGGCGCAACTTGACTCACTAAATAAACAAAAAGATCTTTCTGCTCAGGACAAACTGGAGCAGCAGGATCTGACAGATACATTAGCCACCCTCGATAAAATCGATCGCATAAAAGAAGAGACAGTTCAGCTACGGCAAAAAGTCGCTGAAGCGCCGGAAAAAATGCGCCAGGCGACCGCGGCGTTAACAGCACTTAGCGATGTCGATAACGACGAAGAAACGCGCAAAATTCTGAGTACGCTTTCGTTGCGCCAGCTGGAAACTCGCGTTGCCCAGGCGCTGGACGATTTGCAAAACGCACAAAACGATCTGGCGTCTTATAACAGCCAGCTGGTTTCGTTACAGACGCAGCCCGAACGCGTGCAAAATGCGATGTATAACGCTTCGCAGCAGCTGCAACAAATTCGCAGTCGTCTGGATGGGACTGATGTCGGCGAGACTGCCTTACGTCCCAGCCAGAAAGTGTTAATGCAGGCTCAGCAGGCGTTGCTGAATGCGGAGATTGACCAGCAGCGTAAAAGCCTGGAAGGGAACACCGTCTTGCAGGATACCTTGCAAAAGCAACGTGATTACGTGACGGCGAACAGCGCCCGTCTGGAGCACCAGTTGCAGCTGTTGCAAGAAGCGGTAAACAGCAAGCGCCTGACTTTAACTGAAAAAACGGCGCAGGAAGCCGTCTCCCCGGATGAAGCCGCGCGTATTCAGGCTAATCCGCTGGTGAAACAGGAACTGGAAATTAACCAGCAGTTAAGTCAGCGTCTGATTACCGCGACTGAAAACGGTAATCAGTTGATGCAGCAAAACATTAAAGTCAAAAACTGGCTGGAGCGGGCGCTGCAATCGGAACGCAATATTAAAGAGCAGATTGCCGTCCTGAAGGGCAGCCTGCTGTTGTCTCGTATCCTTTACCAGCAACAACAAACGCTGCCCTCGGCGGATGAACTGGAAAACATGACCAACCGCATCGCGGATTTGCGTCTCGAACAGTTTGAAGTTAACCAGCAGCGTGATGCACTCTTCCAGAGCGATGCGTTCGTCAACAAACTGGAAGAAGGTCACACCAACGAAGTCAACAGCGAAGTTCACGATGCGTTATTGCAAGTGGTTGATATGCGTCGCGAATTGCTGGATCAACTCAACAAACAGTTGGGTAACCAGCTGATGATGGCCATTAACCTGCAAATCAACCAGCAGCAGTTAATGAGCGTATCGAAAAACCTGAAATCCATCCTGACTCAGCAAATCTTTTGGGTGAACAGTAACCGTCCAATGGACTGGGACTGGATCAAAGCGTTCCCGCAAAGCCTGAAAGATGAATTTAAGTCGATGAAAATCACGGTGAACTGGGAAAAAGCCTGGCCTGCCGTTTTTATCGCTTTCCTCGCCGGTTTGCCGCTGCTGTTGATTGCCGGGCTGATCCACTGGCGTCTGGGCTGGCTGAAAGCGTATCAACAAAAACTGGCTTCCGCTGTGGGTTCCCTGCGTAACGATAGCCAGCTTAACACACCAAAAGCGATCCTTATCGACCTGATCCGCGCGCTGCCGGTGTGCCTGATTATTCTCGCGGTTGGCCTGATTCTGTTGACCATGCAGCTCAACATCAGCGAACTGCTATGGTCGTTCAGCAAAAAACTGGCGATTTTCTGGCTGGTGTTTGGCCTGTGCTGGAAGGTACTGGAGAAGAACGGCGTTGCCGTGCGTCACTTCGGCATGCCGGAACAGCAGACCAGCCACTGGCGTCGGCAAATTGTCCGCATCAGTCTCGCATTGCTGCCTATCCATTTCTGGTCTGTGGTGGCAGAACTTTCCCCGCTGCATCTGATGGATGATGTGCTGGGGCAAGCGATGATTTTCTTCAACCTGCTGCTGATTGCCTTCCTGGTATGGCCAATGTGCCGCGAAAGCTGGCGTGATAAAGAGTCGCACACCATGCGACTGGTCACCATTACCGTGCTGTCGATTATCCCGATTGCATTGATGGTGCTGACTGCCACGGGTTATTTCTACACCACGCTGCGCCTCTCCGGGCGTTGGATTGAAACCGTTTATCTGGTGATCATCTGGAACTTGCTCTACCAGACGGTATTGCGCGGCTTAAGCGTAGCGGCGCGGCGTATCGCCTGGCGTCGTGCGCTGGCGCGTCGGCAGAATCTGGTGAAAGAGGGCGCAGAAGGTGCCGAACCGCCGGAAGAACCCACCATTGCACTGGAACAGGTTAACCAGCAGACGCTGCGTATTACCATGTTGCTGATGTTTGCGCTGTTCGGTGTCATGTTCTGGGCAATTTGGTCCGATTTGATCACCGTGTTCAGCTATCTCGACAGCATTACGCTCTGGCATTACAACGGTACTGAAGCTGGCGCTGCGGTGGTGAAAAACGTCACCATGGGCAGTCTGTTGTTTGCGATTATCGCCTCAATGGTGGCCTGGGCGTTGATTCGCAACCTGCCTGGTTTGCTGGAAGTGCTGGTGCTCTCGCGACTGAATATGCGCCAGGGCGCGTCGTATGCCATTACTACCATCCTTAACTACATCATTATTGCCGTTGGTGCGATGACGGTGTTCGGATCGCTGGGCGTCTCTTGGGATAAACTCCAGTGGCTGGCGGCAGCATTATCCGTAGGTCTTGGTTTTGGTTTACAAGAAATTTTCGGTAACTTCGTCTCCGGTTTGATCATTCTGTTCGAACGTCCGGTGCGTATTGGCGATACGGTAACCATTGGTAGCTTCTCGGGGACGGTAAGTAAGATCCGTATTCGTGCGACAACGATTACCGATTTCGATCGCAAAGAAGTGATCATCCCGAACAAAGCGTTTGTTACCGAGCGTCTGATCAACTGGTCGTTGACTGACACTACTACGCGTCTGGTGATCCGTCTCGGCGTGGCCTATGGCTCCGATCTGGAAAAAGTGCGTAAAGTGTTACTGAAGGCGGCGACTGAGCACCCAAGGGTGATGCACGAACCAATGCCGGAAGTCTTCTTTACGGCGTTTGGTGCCAGCACGTTGGATCATGAGCTGCGTCTGTATGTGCGTGAACTGCGTGACCGTAGTCGTACTGTCGATGAGCTGAACCGTACTATCGATCAGCTGTGCCGTGAAAACGACATCAACATTGCCTTTAACCAGCTTGAAGTGCATCTGCACAACGAGAAGGGCGATGAGGTGACGGAAGTAAAACGCGACTACAAAGGCGATGACCCGACGCCAGCGGTAGGGTAATAACCAAAGGGGGCGACATTTAGTTGCCCCGAGATTACTGACAAAGTGCGCGTTGTTCATGCCGGATGCGGCGTGACCGCCTTATCCGGCCTACGAAACCGCAAGAATTCAATGTATTGCAGGAGCGGTGTAGGCCTGATAAGCGTAGCGCATCAGGCAGTTTTGCGTTTGCCCACAATCTTAGGGGACATTTAGCGGCCCCATTTATTTCTCACTTTTCCGCCTCATCATCGCGCGTTAATTTCTTTTCATAATCGCGTTTTACAATATCCAGCGCGCGCAGCACGGTGCGGGCTGGGATCTGATTTTCTTCCAGCAGCACAATCAAATCGACAGCCAGTTTGACATCGTCAGGGGCATTTTCCAGTGACATACTCTCTCCATTGCTAGCGGGTTAAGCGCGCTAGCCTGTTTTCGATTTTTTCCAGCGCATGGCGGCAGCGTGCCAGGCGCGCTTCATAGGCTTCCACTTCACGATGCAGCGTTTGCTGTTCCACGAGATCGGTCACCCGCGCCAGGCGGGCTCTGCGTTCGGCAACCATCTCACGTAGCCGCCGCTCAAAATCCTGATGCTGAATACGTTTACGCTGCCAGCGGGCAATTTTCGGTGGCGCACTGTCCCACTCGCGCAATGACCAGGCGGAGGCTTCACGCGCGATGGCTTCCAGTTGTGCCGCCAGATGTTCCGCCAGCCAGGCCACTTGCGGCAGCTGTTGCTGCTCAACTGCATGACGAAGCGCAGCCAGATTATCGCCCGCCTCATCGAGACAAGCCTGCAGTGTTGTCGCACGGGTTTGAAAAAGGTGTCTGTCAAAACGGGCACTTAGCGTGGCAAATTGCGCTACCGGGGCACAACGCTGACGCAGCGTAGCGAGCTGTCCTTCCAGTTTTTCCAGCAGCAGGGCGGTTTTCACGATAAGACCTCAATGAAAATGATAATTGTTATGCTAAAGTAGCCACTCTGTAAGCTGACAACACTCAATATGCAACGAATCATTTTAATCATCATTGGCTGGCTGGCGGTAGTGCTGGGTACGCTGGGCGTGGTATTACCGGTATTACCGGTATTACCGACGACGCCGTTTATCCTGCTGGCGGCCTGGTGCTTTGCCCGTTCTTCCCCGCGCTTTCACGCCTGGTTGCTGTACCGCTGATGGTTTGGCAGCTATCTACGTTTCTGGCAGAAACATCATGCGATGCCGCGCGGCGTCAAACCGCGGGCGATTTTGCTTATTTTGCTCACGTTTGCCATTTCTCTGTGGTTCGTCCAGATGCCATGGGTGCGCATCATGTTGCTGGTAATTCTCGCCTGTTTGCTTTTCTATATGTGGCGAATTCCGGTGATTGATGAAAAGCAAGAAAAGCACTGAAGCACAACAATCGCAGTTGCAATTATTGCGTACAGCCAGTACATTCTGGCGTTTTCGAGCACAGGCGCAGGCGGTCAAAGGTTAAACAACTGTTACTTTTGATACGTTTAAAACGCGCCGTGAGTACCACCGTAACAAGCAGGCATACACTTATGACCGCGACTGCACAGCAGCTTGAGTATCTCAAAAATAGCATCAAAAGCATTCAGGACTACCCAAAACCCGGCATTCTTTTCCGCGATGTCACCAGCTTACTGGAAGACCCGAAAGCTTACGCTCTCAGCATCGACTTGCTGGTTGAGCGTTACAAAAATGCGGGCATTACCAAAGTTGTCGGCACCGAAGCGCGTGGCTTCTTGTTTGGCGCTCCGGTAGCTCTGGGTCTGGGCGTTGGCTTTGTACCGGTCCGTAAACCGGGCAAACTGCCGCGTGAAACCATCAGTGAAACTTACGACCTGGAATACGGCACCGATCAGCTGGAGATCCACGTTGATGCCATCAAACCGGGCGACAAAGTTCTGGTGGTGGACGATCTGCTGGCAACCGGCGGCACTATCGAAGCGACCGTTAAACTGATCCGTCGTCTGGGTGGTGAAGTGGCTGACGCTGCGTTCATTATCAACCTGTTCGATCTCGGCGGCGAACAGCGTCTCGAAAAACAGGGCATTACCAGCTACAGCCTTGTCCCGTTCCCGGGCCATTAATTATCGCCAGTCTTGTGCTGCCCACGCTACGGACAGCACAAGATGTGCATTCAGCCTCGCCGTTCTGACGGGGCTGTGTTAGCATTACCCCTTCGTGAATCCACCTTCCTGCGTTTCAGAGCCTGCCAATGAGTTATCAGGTCTTAGCCCGAAAATGGCGCCCACAAACCTTTGCTGACGTCGTCGGCCAGGAACATGTGCTGACCGCACTGGCGAACGGCTTGTCGTTAGGGCGTATTCATCATGCTTATCTTTTTTCCGGTACCCGTGGCGTCGGAAAAACCTCTATCGCCCGACTGCTGGCGAAGGGGCTAAACTGCGAAACCGGCATTACCGCGACGCCGTGCGGCGTGTGCGATAACTGTCGTGAAATCGAGCAGGGGCGCTTTGTCGATCTGATTGAAATCGACGCCGCCTCGCGCACCAAAGTTGAAGATACCCGCGACCTGCTGGATAACGTCCAGTACGCTCCGGCGCGTGGTCGTTTCAAAGTTTATCTGATCGACGAAGTGCATATGCTGTCGCGCCACAGCTTTAACGCACTGTTAAAAACCCTTGAAGAGCCGCCGGAGCACGTTAAGTTTCTGCTGGCGACGACCGATCCACAGAAATTGCCGGTGACGATTTTGTCGCGCTGTTTGCAATTTCATCTCAAGGCGCTGGATGTCGAGCAAATTCGCCATCAACTTGAGCACATCCTCAACGAAGAACATATCGCTCACGAGCCGCGGGCGTTGCAATTGCTGGCGCGCGCCGCTGAAGGCAGCCTGCGAGATGCCTTAAGTCTGACCGACCAGGCGATTGCCAGCGGTGACGGCCAGGTTTCAACCCAGGCAGTCAGTGCGATGCTGGGTACGCTTGATGACGATCAGGCGCTGTCGCTGGTTGAAGCGATGGTCGAGGCCAACGGCGAGCGCGTAATGGCGCTGATTAATGAAGCCGCTGCCCGTGGTATCGAGTGGGAAGCGTTGCTGGTGGAAATGCTCGGCCTGTTGCATCGTATTGCGATGGTACAACTTTCGCCTGCTGCACTTGGCAACGACATGGCCGCCATTGAGCTGCGGATGCGTGAACTGGCGCGCACCATACCGCCGACGGATATTCAGCTTTACTATCAGACGCTGTTGATTGGTCGCAAAGAATTACCGTATGCGCCGGACCGCCGCATGGGCGTTGAGATGACGCTGCTGCGCGCGCTGGCGTTCCATCCACGTATGCCTCTGCCTGAGCCAGAAGTGCCGCGCCAGTCCTTTGCACCCGTCGCGCCAACGGCAGTAATGACGCCAACCCAGGTGCCGCCGCAACCGCAATCAGCGCCGCAGCAGGCACCGACTGTACCGCTCCCGGAAACCACCAGCCAGGTGCTGGCGGCGCGCCAGCAGTTGCAGCGCGTGCAGGGAGCAACCAAAGCAAAAAAGAGTGAACCGGCAGCCGCTACCCGCGCGCGGCCGTGAATAACGCTGCGCTGGAAAGACTGGCTTCGGTCACCGATCGCGTTCAGGCGCGTCCGGTGCCATCGGCGCTGGAAAAAGCGCCAGCCAAAAAAGAAGCGTATCGCTGGAAGGCGACCACTCCGGTGATGCAGCAAAAAGAAGTGGTCGCCACGCCGAAGGCGCTGAAAAAAGCGCTGGAACATGAAAAAACGCCGGAACTGGCGGCGAAGCTAGCGGCAGAAGCCATTGAGCGCGACCCGTGGGCGGCACAGGTGAGTCAACTTTCGCTACCAAAACTGGTCGAACAGGTGGCCTTAAATGCCTGGAAAGAGGAGAGCGACAACGCAGTATGTCTGCATTTGCGCTCCTCTCAGCGGCATTTGAACAACCGCGGTGCGCAGCAAAAACTGGCTGAAGCGTTGAGCACGTTAAAAGGTTCAACGGTTGAACTGACTATCGTTGAAGATGATAATCCCGCGGTGCGTACGCCGCTGGAATGGCGTCAGGCGATATACGAAGAAAAACTTGCGCAGGCGCGCGAGTCCATTATTGCGGATAATAATATTCAGACCCTGCGTCGGTTCTTCGATGCGGAGCTGGATGAAGAAAGTATCCGCCCCATTTGATCGTAAGCACAGCTTACGTTCGTCATCCTTAACGTGATTGAGAGAGAAACCTATGTTTGGTAAAGGCGGTCTGGGTAACCTGATGAAGCAAGCCCAGCAGATGCAAGAAAAAATGCAGAAAATGCAGGAAGAGATCGCGCAGCTGGAAGTCACCGGCGAATCTGGCGCAGGTCTGGTAAAAGTGACCATCAACGGTGCACACAACTGCCGTCGCGTAGAGATCGACCCGAGCCTGCTGGAAGACGACAAAGAGATGCTGGAAGACCTGGTGGCTGCAGCATTCAACGACGCAGCACGTCGTATTGAAGAAACGCAGAAAGAAAAAATGGCCTCTGTATCCTCCGGAATGCAGCTGCCGCCTGGCTTTAAGATGCCGTTCTGATGCAAACCAGCCCGCTGTTAACACAGCTTATGGAAGCACTGCGCTGTCTGCCGGGCGTTGGCCCGAAGTCGGCGCAGCGTATGGCGTTCACGCTGCTTCAGCGCGATCGTAGCGGCGGGATGCGTCTGGCGCAGGCGCTCACCCGGGCGATGTCGGAAATCGGCCACTGCGCCGATTGCCGCACTTTCACCGAACAGGAAGTCTGTAACATCTGTTCGAATCCGCGTCGTCAGGAAAACGGTCAAATCTGTGTGGTGGAGAGTCCGGCGGACATCTACGCCATTGAGCAGACGGGGCAGTTTTCTGGTCGTTATTTTGTGTTGATGGGGCATCTGTCACCGCTGGACGGCATCGGTCCGGATGATATCGGGCTTGATCGTCTGGAACAGCGTCTGGCAGAGGAAAAAATCACTGAAGTGATCCTCGCCACCAATCCCACGGTTGAAGGTGAAGCTACCGCTAACTACATTGCCGAGCTTTGCGCGCAATATGACGTGGAAGCCAGCCGAATCGCTCATGGCGTACCGGTTGGCGGCGAACTGGAAATGGTCGATGGCACCACGCTGTCACACTCCCTTGCCGGGCGTCATAAGATTCGTTTTTAAGCAAACGAGAGCAGGATCACCTGCTCTCGCTTGAAATTATTCTCCCTTGTCCCCATCTCTCCCTCATCCTGTTTTTAACCTTAAAATGGCATTATTGAGGTAGACCTACATGAAAGGACAAGAAACTCGTGGTTTTCAGTCAGAAGTGAAACAGCTTCTGCACCTGATGATCCATTCTCTCTATTCCAATAAAGAAATCTTCCTGCGTGAGCTTATCTCTAACGCCTCCGATGCGGCGGACAAGCTGCGTTTCCGTGCGCTATCTAACCCGGACCTGTACGAAGGTGATGGCGAACTGCGCGTTCGTGTCTCTTTCGATAAAGACAAGCGCACGCTGACCATCTCCGATAACGGCGTGGGGATGACCCGCGACGAAGTGATTGACCATCTGGGGACTATCGCTAAATCCGGTACCAAATCATTCCTCGAATCCCTGGGTTCTGACCAGGCGAAAGACAGCCAGCTGATCGGTCAGTTTGGTGTTGGTTTCTACTCTGCGTTTATCGTGGCCGACAAAGTGACTGTGCGTACTCGCGCGGCAGGCGAAAAACCAGAAAACGGCGTCTTCTGGGAATCGGCTGGCGAAGGTGAATATACCGTTGCCGACATCACCAAAGAAGATCGTGGTACTGAAATCACCCTGCATCTGCGTGAAGGCGAAGACGAGTTCCTCGATGACTGGCGCGTGCGTTCCATCATCAGCAAATACTCCGACCATATCGCGCTGCCGGTAGAGATCGAAAAACGCGAAGAGAAAGACGGCGAAACCGTTATCTCCTGGGAGAAAATCAACAAAGCGCAGGCGCTGTGGACTCGTAACAAGTCGGAAATCACCGATGAAGAGTACAAAGAGTTCTACAAACACATCGCCCACGACTTTAATGATCCGCTGACCTGGAGCCACAACCGCGTTGAAGGTAAGCAGGAGTACACCAGCCTGCTGTACATCCCGTCCCAGGCTCCGTGGGATATGTGGAACCGTGATCATAAACACGGCCTGAAACTGTACGTCCAGCGTGTGTTCATCATGGACGACGCAGAACAGTTCATGCCGAACTATCTGCGCTTCGTGCGTGGTCTGATTGACTCCAGCGATCTGCCGCTGAACGTTTCCCGTGAAATCCTCCAGGACAGCACGGTAACGCGTAACCTGCGCAATGCGCTGACCAAGCGTGTGCTGCAAATGCTGGAAAAACTGGCGAAAGACGACGCGGAAAAATACCAGACCTTCTGGCAACAGTTTGGCCTGGTACTGAAAGAAGGTCCGGCGGAAGATTTCGCTAACCAGGAAGCGATCGCCAAACTGCTGCGTTTTGCTTCTACCCATACCGATTCTTCTGCGCAGACCGTATCTCTGGAAGACTACGTTTCCCGCATGAAAGAAGGGCAGGAGAAAATCTACTACATCACCGCAGACAGCTATGCGGCAGCGAAGAGCAGCCCGCACCTGGAACTGCTGCGTAAGAAAGGCATCGAAGTTCTGCTGCTTTCCGACCGCATCGATGAGTGGATGATGAACTATCTGACTGAGTTCGACGGTAAACCGTTCCAGTCGGTGTCTAAAGTTGACGAGTCGCTGGAAAAACTGGCTGACGAAGTTGATGAGAGCGCGAAAGAAGCGGAGAAAGCACTGACTCCGTTCATCGACCGTGTGAAAGCCTTGCTCGGCGAGCGCGTGAAAGATGTCCGTCTGACTCACCGTCTGACCGATACGCCAGCGATCGTTTCGACCGACGCGGACGAAATGAGCACTCAGATGGCGAAACTGTTCGCTGCGGCGGGCCAGAAAGTGCCAGAAGTGAAATACATCTTCGAACTGAACCCGGATCACGTACTGGTGAAACGTGCGGCAGATACTGAAGATGAAGCGAAGTTCAGCGAGTGGGTAGAACTGCTGCTGGATCAGGCGCTGCTGGCAGAACGCGGCACGCTGGAAGATCCGAACCTGTTTATTCGTCGTATGAACCAGCTGCTGGTTTCCTGATGTCATGCCGGATGACCTTTGTGTCATCCGGCATTTTTCTTTTCATCATCTGCACTTTCCGCAAATTATCTCGCCATTAACCGTTTCAGCCTCAGGTGCCTTTCTTGAGGCAATCGCCTGTTGGTGGTATCGTTTATCGCTTTTTCAAAAAATTCGACACATTTTAAGGGGATTTTCGCAATGCGTATCATTCTGCTTGGCGCTCCGGGCGCGGGGAAAGGGACTCAGGCTCAGTTCATCATGGAGAAATATGGTATTCCGCAAATCTCCACTGGCGATATGCTGCGTGCTGCGGTCAAATCTGGCTCCGAGCTGGGTAAACAAGCAAAAGACATTATGGATGCTGGCAAACTGGTCACCGACGAACTGGTGATCGCGCTGGTTAAAGAGCGCATTGCTCAGGAAGACTGCCGTAATGGTTTCCTGTTGGACGGCTTCCCGCGTACCATTCCGCAGGCAGACGCGATGAAAGAAGCGGGCATCAATGTTGATTACGTTCTGGAATTCGACGTACCGGACGAACTGATTGTTGATCGTATCGTAGGCCGCCGCGTTCATGCGCCGTCTGGTCGTGTTTATCACGTTAAATTCAATCCGCCGAAAGTAGAAGGCAAAGACGACGTTACCGGTGAAGAACTGACTACCCGTAAAGACGATCAGGAAGAAACCGTACGTAAACGTCTGGTTGAATACCATCAGATGACTGCACCGCTGATCGGCTACTACTCCAAAGAAGCGGAAGCGGGTAACACCAAATACGCGAAAGTTGACGGCACCAAGCCGGTTGCTGAAGTTCGCGCTGATCTGGAAAAAATCCTCGGCTAATCAAGCCGCAGCAGATCTGCTTTCGGGCAGGTCTGCTCATCCACCTCAGGCAATACCTCTCACAGCAATTAGTTCTTCTTCCTCACTTTTCCGCTACAATTATCAACAAGTTGAATCGATAAGAGGCGGTAATGCGTCAGACTAAAACCGGTATCCTGCTGGCAAACCTGGGTACGCCCGATGCCCCCACACCTGAAGCGGTAAAACGCTATCTGAAACAATTTTTAAGCGACAGACGCGTGGTTGATACCTCACGGTTGTTATGGTGGCCATTGCTGCGCGGCGTTATTTTGCCGCTGCGCTCGCCGCGTGTGGCGAAGCTGTATGCCTCTGTCTGGATGGAAGGTGGCTCGCCGCTGATGGTTTACAGCCGCCAGCAACAGCAGGCGCTGGCACAACGTTTACCGGAGACGCCCGTAGCGCTGGGAATGAGCTACGGCTCGCCATCACTGGAAAGCGCCGTCGATGAACTCCTGGCAGAGCATGTAGATCATATTGTGGTGATGCCGCTTTATCCGCAATTCTCCTGTTCTACGGTCGGTGCGGTATGGGATGAACTGGCACGCATTCTGGCGCGCAAACGTAGCATTCCGGGGATATCGTTTATTCGTGATTACGCCGATAACCACGATTACATTAATGCACTGGCGAACAGCGTACGCGCTTCTTTTGCCAAACATGGCGAACCGGATCTGCTGCTGCTCTCTTATCATGGCATTCCCCAGCGTTATGCAGATGAAGGCGATGATTACCCGCAACGTTGCCGCACAACGACTCGCGAACTGGCTTCCGCACTGGGGATGGCACCGGAAAAAGTGATGATGACCTTTCAGTCGCGCTTTGGCCGGGAACCCTGGCTGATGCCTTATACCGACGAAACGCTGAAAATGCTCGGAGAAAAAGGCGTAGGTCATATACAGGTGATGTGCCCGGGCTTTGCTGCGGATTGTCTGGAGACGCTGGAAGAGATTGCCGAGCAAAACCGTGAGGTCTTCCTCGGTGCCGGCGGGAAAAAATATGAATATATTCCAGCGCTTAATGCCACGCCAGAACATATCGAAATGATGGCTAATCTTGTTGCCGCGTATCGCTAAAGCTGAGCGGTAAAGAACTGAGCGCCGTCGCGAAGAGCCTCGTCGGCGGTTTTCATCATTCGTGAATAATGCAAAAAGGCATGCAGCGTACCTGGGTAGAGTTTGAACTCACAGGGCTGCTGATGCGCCGCTAACGTCTGGTAAAGCAGACGGCTGTCATCCAGCCGCGGATCGAACTCCGCCCCGGCAATAAAACAGGGCGGAACTTCGCGAGTGAGATCATTATTAAACAGACAGTAATACGGTGACTCGCGGTCCGCGTCGTTGCTTAAATACGCCTCTTCATACATCTGCAAATCCTGTTGCGTTAAGCCATCCCAGACACCGCCCAACAGACGACGAGTCACGGAATCCCGTAATCCGTAAAGCCCATACCACAGCAAAACACCCGCAATTTTACCGCAATCGATCTGTTTATCACGCAACCACAACGCACTGGCGAGCGCCAGCATGGCACCTGCGGAATCACCGGCAAAGCCAATGCGGGACATATTGATTTGATAATCCTCCGCCTGCTGGTGGAAATAACAACAAGCAGCCACAATTTCCTCTATCGCTTGCGGAAAACGCGCTTCAGGTGAAAGGGGGTAATCAATACCAATCACCGTACATTGGCTGTAGCTTGCCAGCAGGCGCATGATGCGATCGTGGGTATCGAGATTGCCGAGAATAAAACCGCCTCCATGCAAATAAAATAGCGTCGCCGGGCTATCTGGCTGCGGACAAAAGAGACGTGTTTCCACCTGCCCATATTTTGTTGGAACCATGTAAGCTCTGGTTGCCATTTCTGGAGCGCCCGCATTCCAGAATCGGCGCTCAAGCGTGTAATACTGTCGTTGCTCAGCAATCGTTCCCGTTGCGGGCCAGGACGGTAAATCCGGCTGAAGAGTATTCACAACGGTCTTCATTTCAGCAGAAATAAGGTCCAGAACAGGTAGTTTGTTTTCCGGCTTCATACAAAAACTCCTTTCAAATTACGTCATTGTAAGGAACCACTGCCATGAAAATGCGATCCCGCCTGCTGATATTGAAACTGGCTGCGTCTCGCGCGCTCCCGTCAGATTGTGTTAACATTCGCCGCTCAGTTAACCACCCGTAAAAACAACCATGAAATTTCCCGGTAAACGTAAATCCAAACATTACTTCCCTGTAAATGCACGCGATCCGCTGCTTCAGCAATTCCAGCCAGAAAACGAAACCAGCGCCGCCTGGGTCGTAGGTATTGACCAGACGCTGGTCGATATTGAAGCGAAAGTGGATGATGAATTCATTGAGCGTTATGGATTAAGCGCCGGGCATTCACTGGTGATTGAGGATGACGTAGCCGAAGCGCTTTATCAGGAGCTAAAACAGAAAAACCTGATTACCCATCAGTTTGCGGGTGGCACCATTGGTAACACCATGCACAACTACTCGGTGCTCGCGGACGACCGTTCGGTGCTGCTGGGCGTCATGTGCAGCAATATTGAAATTGGCAGTTATGCCTATCGTTACCTGTGTAACACTTCCAGCCGTACCGATCTTAACTATCTACAAGGCGTGGATGGCCCGATTGGTCGTTGCTTTACGCTGATTGGCGAGTCCGGGGAACGTACCTTTGCTATCAGTCCAGGCCACATGAACCAGCTGCGGGCTGAAAGCATTCCGGAAGATGTGATTGCCGGAGCCTCGGCACTGGTTCTCACCTCTTATCTGGTGCGTTGCAAACCGGGTGAACCCATGCCGGAAGCAACCATGAAAGCCATTGAGTACGCGAAGAAATATAACGTACCGGTGGTGCTGACGCTGGGCACCAAGTTTGTCATTGCCGAGAATCCGCAGTGGTGGCAGCAATTCCTCAAAGATCACGTCTCTATCCTTGCGATGAACGAAGATGAAGCCGAAGCGTTGACCGGAGAAAGCGATCCGTTGTTGGCATCTGACAAGGCGCTGGACTGGGTAGATCTGGTGCTGTGCACCGCCGGGCCAATCGGCTTGTATATGGCGGGCTTTACCGAAGACGAAGCGAAACGTAAAACCCAGCATCCGCTGCTGCCGGGCGCTATAGCGGAATTCAACCAGTATGAGTTTAGCCGCGCCATGCGCCACAAGGATTGCCAGAATCCGCTGCGTGTATATTCGCACATTGCGCCGTACATGGGCGGGCCGGAAAAAATCATGAACACTAATGGAGCGGGGGATGGCGCATTGGCAGCGTTGCTGCATGACATTACCGCCAACAGCTACCATCGTAGCAACGTACCAAACTCCAGCAAACATAAATTCACCTGGTTAACTTATTCATCGTTAGCGCAGGTGTGTAAATATGCTAACCGTGTGAGCTATCAGGTACTGAACCAGCATTCACCTCGTTTAACGCGCGGCTTGCCGGAGCGTGAAGACAGCCTGGAAGAGTCTTACTGGGATCGTTAAGTTATCGTCGGTTCGTAGGCCAGATAAGGCGTTCACGCCGCATCTGGCATTTGGCTCTCGATGCCTGATGCGACGCTGGCGCGTCTTATCATGCCTACATATTTTTCATATTTTACATCCGGCAACCACCGTTTACCCCGTCACCACCTCACCCGCCGGTGGCGTTTCCAGCAGTTCCAGCATGGTACGGGCGATTTCACGCTCGCCCATCACTACCTGATTCGCACCACGTTCGGTGATATACGCCACTTCATCGTCATAATGGGCGCGGGCAATAATCTCAATATCCGGATTTTTCGCGCGGGCAGATGCCACAATCTCACCCGCTTCATAACCGTTGGGAATCGTCAGGATCAGCCATTTTGCACATTCCAGATGCGCCAGTTGCATAATTTCTTCGTTCGCCGCATTGCCCAATACTGCGCGGACCCCGCGCTCTCGCAGCTCATCAACACGGGTTCGTGACGTCTCAATCACCACCAGCGGAATATCAGAGGCGAGCAATTTCTCCCCCAGCAGGCTGCCTACACGACCGTAACCCACCAGTAGCGCATGGTTGCAAATATCCACTGGGATCTGCTTCTCTTCTTCGATTGCCTCTTCCAGCGTCTGCTCTTCCAGCGTTTCGGTCTTCGCCAGATATTTCTCCAGTAGTGCGAACAGTACCGGGTTGAGCATAATCGACAGGATCGCCCCTGCCAGTACCAGGTTTTGTCCGGCCTGCGGCAGTAAATTCAATGCCATTCCCAGTCCCGCCAGGATAAACGCGAACTCACCAATCTGCGCCAGGCTGGCGGCGATGGTTAATGCCGTACGTTGGGAGTGACCAAACAGTCGCACCAGGAAAAATGCGGCTAACGACTTACCAAACAGAATAATCGCCAGCGTCGCCAGCACTGCCAGCGGTTGCTGAATCAGAATTAACGGATCAAACAACATCCCGACGGAGACAAAAAACAGCACCGCAAACGCGTCGCGCAATGGCAGCGTATCGTGGGCGGCACGGTGACTCAGTTCAGACTCGTTCAGTACCATCCCGGCAAAGAACGCACCGAGTGCAAAGGAGACATCAAACAGCTCTACCGCACCAAAGGCAATCCCTAACGCCAGCGCCAGCACCGACAGGGTAAACAGCTCGCGAGAACCGGTTGCCGCGCTGCGTGCCATAATCCACGGCACCAGACGGCGACCTACCAGCATCATAATGGCGATAAATGCGATCACTTTGCCGATGGTGATCCCCATATCGACTGCAAGAGTGGCAAAGCCCACATCGCCCTGTTCCATCATTCCTGCCACTGCGGGCAGCAACACCAGCGTCAGAACCATTACCAGGTCTTCCACAATCAACCAACCGATGGCGATTTGCCCACGCTGACTGTCAATTAATTGCCGTTCTTCAAGTGCGCGCAGTAACACCACGGTACTGGCGGTGGAAAGACATAAACCGAACACGATACCGGTCATTAACGACCAGCCCAGCACGGCAGAGAGCGCCATACCCAGCAGCGTCGCCACGGCTATCTGGGCGATCGCACCGGGAATGGCGATGGCCTTTACCGCCATCAAATCCTTCAGCGAAAAGTGCAAACCGACGCCAAACATCAACAGAATGACGCCCAGTTCAGCCAGTTCCGGCGCAAGCTTGGTATCGGCAACAAAGCCCGGAGTGAATGGTCCTGCCAGCACACCCGCTAACAGATATCCCACCAGAGGAGAAATACGTAGTTTATTGGCCAGCATGCCGAGGATAAAGGCGAGCACAAGGCCGCCAACAATGGTGGTGATAAGCGGGGTGGCGTGATGCATTCCGTCTCCTTTTCCTGGTGGTTATTGTCCATTTTTGGCCGGGAAAACCAAAATTACAGGTAATAGTTTATGACAATTTCATTGATGATGTTCATGAATAATTATTGAATTTTGCAGAAAAATGGAATTTGCTGCAAAAAAAGCATGGATCGGAAAACAGAAGGCGGTTTAACAGAGGAAAGGCTTATGGCGACTGTAAAACGATGCAGCCAAAGTTTGCCTTTGGCTGCAATGAAATCAGTCTTTATGCCGGTTATCAGGCAGGAATATGGTCAACATCCCCAATAGTGGCAGGAAAGCACAGATTTTATAGACTAACTCGATTCTGGTGTGATCGGCGATAAGCCCCAGAACTGCCGCTCCCAGACCTCCCATGCCAAAAGCAAAACCGAAAAAGAGTCCAGAAACCATACCGATACGTCCCGGAAGTAGCTCCTGAGCGTAGACCAGAATGGCAGAGAATGCCGAAGCGAGGATAAATCCAATAATCACCGTTAAAACCCCCGTCCAGTGCAGGCTGGCGTAGGGTAAAATCAGCGTAAACGGCTCAACGCCGAGGATAGAGCCCCAAATCACATATTTCCGTCCAATTTTATCCCCTACAGGCCCGCCGATCACCGTACCTGCCGCAACGGCAAACAGGAAGGCAAACAGATGAAGCTGGGCATTCTGGATAGATAATCCGAATTTTTGCATCAGATAAAAGGTGTAATAGCTGCTGGGTAATGCTGCCAACTTACTGATTTAGTGTATGATGGTGATTTTAAGGTGCTTGCGTGGCTTCCATTTCCATCAGATGTCCTTCCTGCTCCGCTACTGAAGGCGTGGTGCGTAACGGCAAAAGCACTGCCGGACATCAGCGCTATCTCTGCTCTCATTGCCGTAAAACATGGCAACTACAGTTCACTTACACCGCCTCTCAGCCCGGTACGCACCAGAAA
>NZ_MECT01000376.1:0-705 GCF_001722145.1 Shigella sp. FC1544 | reverse complement strand
TTGAGAAGCGGTGTAAGTGAACTGCAGTTGCCATGTTTTACGGCAGTGAGAGCAGAGATAGCGCTGATGTCCGGCAGTGCTTTTGCCGTTACGCACCACCCCGTCAGTAGCTGAACAGGAGGGACAGCTGATAGAAACAGAAGCCACTGGAGCACCTCAAAAACACCATCATACACTAAATCAGTAAGTTGGCAGCATCACCAAGTGCCCGTAAAGGCCGAAAGATGATCATGATTCTTACGGTCATAACTATCAGATACGGTAGCGTAGACATTTCCGTATTGCCCATCCCAACGCCCGTTAACCGCGCTGTTTATGGTATCGGTGTTCAGGCCTCCGACGGTTACGCCAAGTTCTTTATGGCTGAATGAATCAGGTAATGACTCCAACTTATTGATAGTGTTTTATGTTCAGATAATGCCCGATGACTTTGTCATGCAGCTCCACCGATTTTGAGAACGACAGCGACTTCCGTCCCAGCCGTGCCAGGTGCTGCCTCAGATTCAGGTTATGCCGCTCAATTCGCTGCGTATATCGCTTGCTGATTACGTGCAGCTTTCCCTTCAGGCGGGATTCATACAGTGGCCAGCCATCCGTCATCCATATCACCACGTCAAAGGGTGACAGCAAGCTCATAAGACGCCCCAGCGTCGCCATAGTGCGTTCACCGAATACGTGCGCAACAACCGTCTTCCGGAGCCTGTC
>NZ_MECT01000375.1:0-705 GCF_001722145.1 Shigella sp. FC1544 | reverse complement strand
AAATCTGACGTCGGTATTTGGTGACAAAGACCAGGTGAACATGCATCAGGAAAACACAATGCCTTCCACGCCGGATATCGGTTTCTTTTTTCACAGACCAAAGTATCATTTGGCCTGTGAAACGACTACAAGCATTTAAATTCCAGTTAAGACCCGGTGGTCAACAGGAGCGTGAAATGAGGCGCTTCGCAGGCGCATGTCGTTTCGTTTTCAATCGTGCTCTGGCACGTCAGAATGAGAATCATGAGGTCGGTAATAAATACATCCCTTACGGGAAAATGGCTTCCTGGCTGGTTGAGTGGAAAAATGCCACTGAAACGTAATGGCTTAAAGATGCCCCGTCACAGCCATTGCAACAGTCACTGAAAGACCTTGAGCGGGCTTACAAAAACTTCTTCCAGAATCGGGCTGCTTTTCCCCGATTCAAAAAGCGGGGACAGAATGATGTATTCCGCTACCCGCAGGGCGTTAAGCTCGATCAGGAAAACAGCCGTATTTTTCTGCCGAAACTGGGCTGGATGCGCTACCGGAACAGCCGTTAGGTCACGGGTGTTGTGAAAAATGTCACTGTCAGCCAGTCCTGCGGTAAGTGGTACATCAGTATTCAGACAGAAAGTGAAGTATCAACTCCGGTTCACCCTTCAGCATCAATGGTCGGGCTGGATGCTGGCGTGGCTAAACTCGCCACGCTGTCAGATGGCACAG
>NZ_MECT01000374.1:0-710 GCF_001722145.1 Shigella sp. FC1544 | reverse complement strand
TTGAGAAGCGGTGTAAGTGAACTGCAGTTGCCATGTTTTACGGCAGTGAGAGCAGAGATAGCGCTGATGTCCGGCAGTGCTTTTGCCGTTACGCACCACCCCGTCAGTAGCTGAACAGGAGGGACAGCTGATAGAAACAGAAGCCACTGGAGCACCTCAAAAACACCATCATACACTAAATCAGTAAGTTGGCAGCATCACCTCATATATGAATAGCAACAAAACGACATCTTTACCTGTTGAGCTAGATGCACTAAATAATAAAGATATCTCTTATGCCAAAGATTTTTCTTATGTCAAAGATTTCTTTTTATACATAGAAACACAGTTAAAAATTGCAAAAGATTTTTGTAGACCTGGAGAAGAAGTATCAAGTTCTAGGTAATGACTCCAACTTATTGATAGTGTTTTATGTTCAGATAATGCCCGATGACTTTGTCATGCAGCTCCACCGATTTTGAGAACGACAGCGACTTCCGTCCCAGCCGTGCCAGGTGCTGCCTCAGATTCAGGTTATGCCGCTCAATTCGCTGCGTATATCGCTTGCTGATTACGTGCAGCTTTCCCTTCAGGCGGGATTCATACAGTGGCCAGCCATCCGTCATCCATATCACCACGTCAAAGGGTGACAGCAAGCTCATAAGACGCCCCAGCGTCGCCATAGTGCGTTCACCGAATACGTGCGCAACAACCGTCTTCCGGAGCCTGTC
>NZ_MECT01000373.1:0-714 GCF_001722145.1 Shigella sp. FC1544 | reverse complement strand
TTAAAAAAGCACCGAAGAATGCGCGTTTATTCAACACAACCTGATCATCAAGTAATCGGTATAGACACTTAATATTGCTTACATTGATTGATTCAATGTATCTCTGATGGTTTTTTGCTCCGTTCCCCTCAACATGGACGCAACTTCCCCTCTGCGACTCTCAGCCGCACCACCGTATTCGAGCCAGCGGCTCATGCATCATAACCTGCTCTGCCAGACGGTAACCCCTCTTCAGCCCCGTAAACCGCATCTGACCTCCGCACAGCTCGCACTTCAGCGGGTCAACCTTCAGTCACTGCTGATACATCCCTCTCCTTGTGATTTGCCTCGCCGTTTTTCTCACTGTCTCCGTTATGGCGTACACCACATCTTCCAGTAATCGCCGCTTCACCGGACTCAGGACCCCGTATCACCATCCGGAACCCCTTATCCGCCACATGCCAGGAGAACCTTTCCATAAACTCGTCGCCACTCATCACAAGGTTTTCTTCTCGTTTTGTCCGGTGGCTGTTGTAACGCAGGCCAATTTCATCCTGACCGGCATAATGTTCCAGGCGGCTCATCTGCACCGGCTGCTTCTCCAGCCAGTTAAGCCATCGGTTTCCCTGCTGAAAAATATCGGCAAAACGGGGAAGCATCAGAAGGGCGGGGCGACTCCGTCCGGCCAGTGAACCGTGCCACACTCCGGGCAGTACATACCGCCGGCGCTGATAC
>NZ_MECT01000372.1:0-733 GCF_001722145.1 Shigella sp. FC1544 | reverse complement strand
TGGCCACACTGGAGCGTCTTCTGAGCCTGCTGTCGGCCTTTGAGGTCGTGGTATGGATGACGGATGGCTGGCCGCTGTATGAATCACGCCTGAAGGGAA
Source organism: Shigella sp. FC1544 (assembly GCF_001722145.1). Classification (NCBI taxonomy): domain Bacteria; kingdom Pseudomonadati; phylum Pseudomonadota; class Gammaproteobacteria; order Enterobacterales; family Enterobacteriaceae; genus Shigella; species Shigella sp. FC1544. The sequence goes on along the minus strand of NZ_MECT01000372.1, from coordinate 634 downwards.
AGCTGCACGTTATCAGCAAGCGTTACACTCAGCGCATTGAGCGACATAATCTGAATCTGAGACAACATCTGGCAAGGCTGGGACGGAAGTCACTGTCGTTCTCAAAATCGGTGGAGCTGCATGACAAGGTCATCGGGCATTATCTGAACATAAAACACTATCAGTAAGTTGGAGTCATTACCGGATGAAGAAGTCAAATTGCGACGTCATCATTTAGCCAAGTGTATGAAGGATTTTAAGACGGATATCTATTTCGTCTCAACGTTTAAACCATCAACAAAGTCGGTCGATTTACTCACAGTTGAAACCTTTGCTGGTACGGTATGTGAATATGCTGACATGCCAAAAGAGTGGACAACGACCCGAGGACTTTATGCCTCTTTCCGTTATGAAGGAAACTGGGAAAATTATCCTGACTGGGTGCGTAACATCTATCTGATAGAGTTGCCTGCCAGGGGGTTAGCCAGAGTGAACGGCAGCGATATTGAGCTCTTTTATTACAATGAAGATTTCGTAGAAAAGGATGGCAATGATGGTAAGCGTAAACTGACCGCCGTATGTAGCCATTAAGCCTGTATTGGTAACGTAGGTGCCCACCTTTTCAACTAGTGGACACCTGTTATGGAACAGAAAG
>NZ_MECT01000371.1:0-735 GCF_001722145.1 Shigella sp. FC1544 | reverse complement strand
CACTGTTGCAAATAGTCGGTGGTGATAAACTTATCATCCCCTTTTGCTGATGGAGCTGCACATGAACCCATTCAAAGGCCGGCATTTTCAGCGTGACATCATTCTGTGGGCCGTACGCTGGTACTGCAAATACGGCATCAGTTACCGTGAGCTGCAGGAGATGCTGGCTGAACGCGGAGTGAATGTCGATCACTCCACGATTTACCGCTGGGTTCAGCGTTATGCGCCTGAAATGGAAAAACGGCTGCGCTGGTACTGGCGTAACCCTTCCGATCTTTGCCCGTGGCACATGGATGAAACCTACGTGAAGGTCAATGGCCGCTGGGCGTATCTGTACCGGGCCGTCGACAGCCGGGGCCGCACTGTCGATTTTTATCTCTCCTCCCGTCGTAACAGCAAAGCTGCATACCGGTTTCTGGGTAAAATCCTCAACAACGTGAAGAAGTGGCAGATCCCGCGATTCATCAACACGGATAAAGCGCCCGCCTATGGTCGCGCGCTTGCTCTGCTCAAACGCGAAGGCCGGTGCCCGTCTGACGTTGAACACCGACAGATTAAGTACCGGAACAACGTGATTGAATGCGATCATGGCAAACTGAAACGGATAATCGGCGCCACGCTGGGATTTAAATCCATGAAGACGGCTTACGCCACCATCAAAGGTATTGAGGTGATGCGTGCACTACGCAAAGGCCAGGCCTCAGCATTTTATTATGGTGATCCCCTGGGCGAAAT
>NZ_MECT01000370.1:0-742 GCF_001722145.1 Shigella sp. FC1544 | reverse complement strand
CCTCCGTGGTGGAAATACCGGGGTGTAGCAACAGCTCACCCATGCGGCTCTGACAACGATGTTAACCCGCGTTAAATATCCCACGTTGGCCAGCATCTGTCTCACGGAAAGTCATACTGCCTTACGCATCAACAAAATCATTCTTATTACTTTTGACAAACGGGCGAACGAACTGTGGAGAAATCAGCTTAGTTTCATGTCCAAAATCAGAGATACGGCGAGCCAAAAAGTGTGCACCCGCACAGGCTTCCATTACAACAACTGAGGGCGGACATGTTGCCAGAAACTGCATCAGTTTAGTACTGGGTAAATTTTTTACGCAGAAGAGCCTTACCAGACTTGTCTTGACAATGAATGTGGAAGGAATGCTTTCCGAGATCGATACCAATAAGTGTGATGTTCTGTATGATGGTCTCTCCGTTAAGGGATTCACCTTAACAGCGTACTGCTGTTAGGGTGGGGGTGACCATCTCATTATCCCCGCCTTTTTCCTGCCGGTCCCGGACAGAGCACAAAGGAAGTCGCCGCCGGCTCCGCTTTACCCGGCCATGCGGGGCATGGCCTTGTGGGTTTTCAGCTCTGTAGCCTCAGCGTCGTGTGCGGGCTGTGCCGTGCCTCCATCTTAGCCGGGCTGGCGGGGATGTGGATTTGCCCCTATATTTCCAGACATCTGTTATCACTTAACCCATTACAAGCCCGCTGCCGCAGATATTCCCGTGGCGAGCGATAACCCAGCGCACTA
>NZ_MECT01000369.1:0-745 GCF_001722145.1 Shigella sp. FC1544 | reverse complement strand
ATCATCTGTACTCCAATGACTAGTCTAAAAACTAGTATTAAGACTATCACTTATTTAAGTGATACTGGTTGTCTGGAGATTCAGGGGGCCAGTCTACGTTGTCTGTAGACTACAACATCGAAGGTTTTGGTTTTGTAGGTGCATATAGCAAATCTGATCGTACTAATGAACAAGCTGGTGACGGCTACGGTGATAACGCTGAAGTGTGGTCATTAGCAGCCAAGTATGATGCAAATAATATCTATGCAGCAATGATGTACGGTGAAACCCGCAACATGACCGTTTTGGCTAATGATCATTTTGCAAATAAAACCCAAAACTTTGAAGCTGTTGTACAGTATCAGTTCGACTTCGGTTTACGTCCGTCTTTAGGCTACGTATATTCCAAAGGCAAAGATCTTTATGCTCGTGATGGACATAAAGGTGTTGATGCTGACCGCGTAAATTATATCGAAGTTGGTACCTGGTACTACTTCAATAAGAACATGAACGTCTACACAGCATACAAATTTAACCTGCTGGATAAAGACGATGCAGCGATTACCGATGCCGCAACTGATGACCAGTTTGCAGTTGGTATCGTCTACCAGTTCTAATCAGCCAACGCGCCGCGGCGTGTTACTGTAAAACATAACACTAGCCTGAGTTCGGGTAATGCTGCCAACTTACTGATTTAGTGTATGATGGTGATTTTAAGGTGCTTGCGTGGCTTCCATTTCCATCAGATGTCCTTCCTGCTCCGCTA
>NZ_MECT01000368.1:0-749 GCF_001722145.1 Shigella sp. FC1544 | reverse complement strand
CCCAGCTCTTTCATGAGCCTGCCAGCAAGCCAGCGTCCCATCTGGTAGCCTCTCCGGGTTGCCATTGTGGCGATGCTTCTTGCTCCGGCCGAACCATGGCTGATGCCATGTAGCTCAAGTACCTGACTGCGTAATACAGCCCGTCTGCCGTCTGGTTTTTCAGGACGGTTTTTCCAGTATCTGTAGCTGCTGCGATGAACCCCGAACACTTGGCAGAGTGTGACCACAGTGAGGTGTACTGGCAATAGCGGACACTACCATTTGTTCTTTTTTTAAGCAGCCATCTGATGATATTTTTCCCTGAAGGCTGCCGGGGAGATATTCCCCAGACGAGAGTGACGACGCTGACGATTGTAGAAAATCTCAATGTATTCCCGTATTACTGAGATGGCTTCATCCCGGTTATTAAAACGATAGTGGCTCAGGCTCTCATTTTTCAGCGTTCCCCAGAAGCTTTCCATCGGAGCGTTGTCGTAACAGTTACCTTTACGCGACATTGATGTTTTCAGACCAGACTGCTCCTGTATGACCCGGTAATCGTATGCGCAGTACTGTGAACCTCGATCAGAGTGGTGGATTAGCCCGGCAGGTGGGCGCTGGCTCCTGAGCGCCATAAACAGGGCTTTACCTGTCAGCTCTTTTGTCATGCGCTCTCCCATGGCGTAGCCGACAATTTCGCACGTATAAACATCTTTGATGCCAGCGAGGTACAACCATCCCTCCTGTGTGGCAACATACGTCAGGTCCGC
>NZ_MECT01000367.1:0-764 GCF_001722145.1 Shigella sp. FC1544 | reverse complement strand
CAAGGCGAGCTTCATTTAACGCCTTACGCAGTTGCAGAATTTCAGATTCCAGTTCAGCCACCGTGCGGGAACCAGGAGTACCGAGCCCTTTTCTGGCGGCGGTAACCCATTGTCCTAAAGTGCCTTCAGGAAGGGATAATCGGGAAGCGCCTTCACTGATCGAAAGTTGATTTTCAAGAACCGTTCTGACAGCTTCGGCTTTGAACTCTTTAGAGTAACGTTGGTTTTTTCTGCTCATTATTAGCTCCTTCTGATGCCATTCTATTTCAGGAAGGAGTGTCCGTTAAACTCAGGCTACCTCAAATGCCTAAATCGTTATGCGATGTTAACCAGACACGATAACCATCTTTCGAAATTTTACCTGGCTCGGGGAAGGTATCGGGCGGACTTTCATGCTCCAGAGACGAACACTGGGGAACGTTGTTATCGATATAAACCACTTCCTGAATATAGCGATAACTGTAAGATACCCGACGCATTTCCATGAGATGGGCTTCGCTACAGGCAGCGCCTTGCCATCTTTCCAGCTCTTGCAGCGCATCTTTCCCTTGTGTCGCCACCTTATTGGCCCGAATAGCGACGCGGGAGGAATAGGTATCCAGCTCTTCAATAAACGATGTATCTACCTGCTGATGGGCCAGCCAGATGCTTAAGCCGACAGGCAGCATGGATTTGCCCCTATATTTCCAGACATCTGTTATCACTTAACCCATTACAAGCCCGCTGCCGCAGATATTCCCGTGGCGAGCGATAACCCAGCGCAC
>NZ_MECT01000366.1:0-26614 GCF_001722145.1 Shigella sp. FC1544 | reverse complement strand
TAGTGCGCTGGGTTATCGCTCGCCACGGGAATATCTGCGGCAGCGGGCTTGTAATGGGTTAAGTGATAACAGATGTCTGGAAATATAGGGGCAAATCCACTTAGTTAAAGCTATTCGTGCGGTGTTGCCTTGCAAGTGGTCCGTGGATTGCATATTGTCCCGTTAGTGGTTTCAAAATGAGCAGTAAAAATGTCCGGAAGACACCAAAAAGTTGTCGCAGGGAAGTATGCAGTGGCGGAGGTGTAAGGTGATAACGCGTGATTTCTTGATGAATGCCGATTGTAAAACGGCATTTGGTGCCATTGAAGAATCACTCTTATGGTCAGCAGAGCAACGAGCGGCTTCGCTGGCGGCGACGCTGGCTTGTCGACCTGATGAGGGACCGGTGTGGATCTTCGGTTATGGATCGTTGATGTGGAATCCGGCACTGGAGTTTACCGAGTCGTGCACCGGTACACTGGTTGGATGGCATCGCGCGTTTTGCCTGCGCCTGACCGCCGGGCGCGGGACTGCGCACCAGCCTGGACGGATGCTTGCACTGAAAGAGGGCGGACGCACTACAGGCGTCGCCTATCGACTGCCAGAAGAGACGCTGGAGCAGGAACTAACCCTGTTGTGGAAGCGCGAGATGATTACCGGCTGTTATCTGCCAACCTGGTGTCAGCTTGATCTTGATGATGGATGCACAGTAAACGCCATTGTGTTTATTATGGACCCGCGACATCCAGAATATGAATCTGACACTCGCGCTCAGGTCATCGCGCCGTTGATTGCGGCGGCGAGCGGTCCGCTGGGAACCAACGCACAATACCTGTTTTCACTGGAACAGGAGCTTATCAAACTGGGAATGCAGGACGACGGGCTGAATGATTTGCTGGTATCGGTAAAAAAACTGCTGGCGGAGAATTATCCGGATGGTGTGTTACGGCCGGGATTCGCCTGAGTAAACTTCCCGCATAGTGGGGCGTCAGACGCCCCCTCAAACATTAAAATGTGAGCACTTTATCGGCTGACAGCGTCCATTGCGCCAGTTCCACAAGAGTACCGATTTCCACCCCATCAATCAGAGGAAGTGTACTAATCCCGCGCCCGTCGGTACAGGTTTTGCACAATTTCACCGGTACATTCTGAGCGGTAAGGATCTCCAGCATTTGCTGAATGTTGTAGCCTTCCCCTGGTTTTTGCCCGCGCAACCCGGCTGTGACCGCATCAGACATGAGGAACAGACGCAGATCCAGATTGCTCTCCTGCTCTCGTAACGCAATGGCCAGCCGCAAGCTGTTAAACAAGGATTCGCTCCCGTAAGGTGCGCTATTGGCAACGATCACGATTTTTTGCATTATTTACTCCTGTATTCAGGGAATTAGACACTCATCTTCTATCTTACTGCTTCTGCAGCGTCTGACCAATCGGTCACATTTTTAAGGATTTTCCTGAAAGCGCGAGAAAATACGACAAAAGTTGCCAGTAATCGTTATTCTTTAAGGCTATGATTTTCATTATTACCGGAAGTTACCGACGTTTTGAGCCGTTTCGTTCCTCGCATTATCCCGTTTTATTTACTCTTGCTTGTAGCAGGCGGTACAGCTAACGCACAATCTACCTTCGAGCAAAAAGCGGCAAATCCCTTTGATAATAACAATGATGGTCTGCCGGATTTAGGCATGGCTCCCGAAAATCATGATGGGGAAAAACACTTTGCTGAAATTGTGAAAGATTTCGGCGAAACCAGTATGAATGATAACGGGCTGGATACTGGCGAGCAGGCAAAAGCTTTCGCATTGGGAAAAGTCCGCGACGCGCTTAGTCAACAGGTTAATCAGCACGTAGAGTCCTGGCTATCACCGTGGGGAAATGCCAGTGTTGACGTCAAAGTGGATAACGAAGGACATTTCACCGGCAGTCGTGGAAGCTGGTTTGTGCCGTTACAAGATAATGATCGTTATCTCACCTGGAGCCAGCTTGGTCTTACTCAGCAGGATAATGGGTTGGTGAGCAATGTGGGCGTTGGGCAACGCTGGGCGCGCGGCAACTGGCTGGTGGGTTATAACACTTTTTATGACAACTTGCTGGACGAAAATCTTCAGCGAGCGGGCTTTGGTGCCGAAGCGTGGGGCGAATATTTGCGATTATCGGCAAACTTTTATCAGCCGTTTGCTGCATGGCATGAACAGACAGCCACGCAGGAACAACGGATGGCGCGCGGGTACGACCTGACAGCTCGGATGCGCATGCCGTTCTATCAACACCTCAATACCAGTGTCAGCCTAGAACAGTATTTTGGTGATCGTGTTGATTTGTTTAACTCTGGTACGGGTTATCACAATCCCGTCGCGTTGAGTCTGGGATTAAATTACACCCCTGTGCCATTAGTCACTGTGACGGCCCAGCATAAACAGGGTGAAAGTGGCGAGAATCAAAATAACCTCGGGCGGAATCTTAATTACCGCTTTGGTGTACCGCTCAAAAAACAACTTTCTGCGGGCGAGGTTGCCGAAAGTCAGTCGTTACGTGGTAGTCGCTATGACAATCCGCAGCGAAATAATCTACCGACTCTTGAGTACCGACAGCGAAAAACGTTAACGGTGTTTCTGGCGACACCGCCGTGGGATCTAAAATCTGGCGAAACAGTGCCGCTGAAATTACAAATCCGCAGTCGTTACGGTATTCGGCAACTGATTTGGCAGGGCGATACGCAGATATTAAGTTTGACGCCGGGCGCACAAGCCAACAGCGCGGAGGGCTGGACGCTGATCATGCCTGACTGGCAGAACGGGGAAGGGGCAAGCAATCACTGGCGATTGTCGGTGGTGGCGGAAGATAACCAGGGGCAGCGTGTCTCCTCCAATGAGATCACGCTAACGCTTGTCGAACCGTTCGATGCATTGTCAAACGACGAACTGCGCTGGGAACCGTAATCAGAAAATGCGCTCCTGATGCACCCATACCGCTGCTTCCACGCGAGACTTGAGCTTCATTTTCTTCAGCATGTGCTTGACGTGCACTTTTACTGTGCTTTCGGTGATATCCAGGCGGCGGGCAATCATCTTGTTCGGCAAACCCTGGGCAATCAGCTTGAGAATATCGCGCTCGCGTGGGGTTAACTGGTTAACATCGCGCTCAGTAGTGGCACGGTTAGCGCGCAAGCTGGCGGCCAGAACAGGCGTTAATGCTTCGCTTAATACCATTTCGCCAGCAGCTGCCTGATGCAATGCTTTCAGCAGATCTTCCGGTTCCATATCTTTTAACAGATAACCATCCGCGCCGCGTTTCAGTGCGGTGACCACATCTTCTTCATGGTTAGAGACGCTGAATACCACAATGCGCCCTGAGAGGGACTTTTCGCGCAGTTTATCCAGCGTTTCCAGACCGTTCATGCCGGGCATATTGAGATCTAACAGGATCAGATCGGGATCAAGAGACTCCGCCAGTTCAATACCCTGTTCGCCATTACTCGCTTCGCCAACCACGGTGATATCTGGTGCCATACTGATAAGCTGTTTTACGCCAGTTCGCAGCATCGGGTGATCGTCGATCAGCAGGATAGTAGCCGGTTCCTGATTACTCATGGGTATCTCCTTGGACGTCTGTGAAAGTTTTTTCGGGAATAAAGGTGACCACCACTTCGGTGCCACCTGATTCACGACGGCGGACGCGGCAATCGCCTCGTAAACTTTGCGCACGGTCGCGCATTATTATCATGCCGTAGTGATTGCTGCGGATGGCATTTTCAGGCACGCCGCAGCCGTTATCTTGGACGGTCAGTTTGACCTGATTATCGTTTTGCGCCACCGTCACCACGACCTCACTCGCTTGCGAATGTTTGAGGGCGTTACTTAATGCCTCACGGGCAATTTGCAACAAGTGGATTGCCTGATGTGAAGGCACCAGACGAGGCGGCAATTGATAATCCAGCTTCACCGGGAAGCCAAATTTGGCGCTGTACTCTTCGCAACTCGCCTCCAGCGCCGGACGTAATCCAGGCTCGGTGAGCTGCAAGCGGAATGTGGTGAGCAATTCACGCAACTGCGCCCAGGATGCATTCAGTTCGTTACGGATCTGACTTAACAGTTCGCGGCTGCTTGCTGGCAGCGCATCGCCCTGCATCTGTAAACAACTCACCTGCATCTTCATGCAAGAGAGAGATTGGGCAATAGAATCATGCAGTTCGCGCGCAATGGTGGCACGCTCTTCCATCACGATCAACTGTTGCTGACGTTCCTGATGGCGATCCAGCGCCAGCGTGGCGGTGAGTTGTTCAACCAGGGTATCCACCAGTTGTTGTTGATCATGGCTAAGATGACGCCCCTGCGGCAGGGTCGCCAGCAAAATACCGTACTGCGTATGAGAGTCAGCCAGCCGCCACTTCAGGGTTGTGCCGCGATCACCAACGGGTAATACGCCGCGCGGGCAGAGCTGGCAGCCTTTATCATCACAAGTCATATCTGGCTGGCAGGTAAACTCCTGATGATTCTCTTCATCATCAGTGTCATACACCCGCAGTTCGATATCACGTAGCAGGGTTAAATTCTGTAAGCCGTTGAGTACAGGTGACAGGCGTTCACACAGCGGGGCGCGGGAATGCAAACGGCGGTTAGCCTGCCATAAAAAAGAGAGGATCTGATTTTTATGCTCCAGCCCGGCGGTTTTCTCCTGAACCCGCTGCTCAAGTACGGCATAACTTTCGGCCAGTTCTGCAGACATATTGTTCAATGCAGTTCCAAGCATCGCCATTTCGTTGCGCCCGCTGATGTTCGCGCGTTGGGTAAAATCGCGATGACTGACGGCACTCGCCATTGCCAGCAGTTGCCGCCACGGTTGTAGCAGTCGCGCCCGCAACCAGATAATAGTGAACACCAGTAAAAGTGCCATAAATACCGCCATTACCCGATGGACCAGTACCACTGTCTCAATGCGCATTTCCGTGGTGCGGTCAAAACCAGATACCAGCTGATCAAGCCCGGCAACAAACTGGCTGACATCCGCTGACACCGTTTCGCGGTTTTGTGCACGCATCAGTGCAGGGATCAGTTCATTACGCCAGTAATCTTGTAAACCCTGTAATTGCGCCAGTTGTTCGTCTCGTTCTGCTGCTCGAGTTAACTCGGCGCTAAATGCCGTTTGTTCCATCTCTTTAATTAAGGGCTTGTCTTTCTCACTTAATGGCACTGCCGCCAACAGACGGTAACTTTGCATGCGCAGCGATCCCGCTTTGTTGATCGCATGGGCGCTGCCCTGAACGCCTTGCACCAGCCAGCCAGAAACCGCCATCCCTGCCAGTCCAATAGCAGTAGAAAGCAACACAATAAGCGCAACCTGATTAACCAGGGTGAGCGGAGAGAGACAACGTTTAAGCATGTAAACCTCTTCCTTCAGGCTTTAAATGAGCAATAACCTTAATGAATGTGACGATACATTCTGGAATGGCAGTATTCTCGGCTATTGGCTGAAGTATACCCATACCCGGAAAGAGTTACTCCTTATTTGCCGTGTGGTTAGTCGCTTTACATCGGTAAGGGTAGGGATTTTACAGCACCGTGAAAAATCTCATAATTTTTATGAAATCACTGTACTCACTATGGGTAATGATAAATATCAATGATAGATAAAGTTATCTTATCGTTTGATTTACATCAAATTGCCTTTAGCTACAGACACTAAGGTGGCAGACATCGAAACGAGTATCAGAGGTGTCTATGAGTCACTCATCCGCCCCCGAAAGGGCTACTGGAGCTGTCATTACAGATTGGCGACCGGAAGATCCTGCGTTCTGGCAACAACGCGGTCAACGTATTGCCAGCCGTAACCTGTGGATTTCCGTTCCCTGTCTGCTGCTGGCGTTTTGCGTATGGATGTTGTTCAGCGCTGTTGCGGTGAACTTACCGAAAGTCGGTTTTAATTTTACGACCGATCAGCTATTTATGTTGACTGCGCTGCCTTCGGTTTCTGGCGCGTTATTACGTGTTCCATACTCCTTTATGGTTCCTATCTTCGGTGGTCGTCGCTGGACGGCGTTCAGCACCGGTATTCTGATTATTCCTTGCGTCTGGCTGGGTTTTGCCGTGCAGGATACCTCCACGCCTTATAGCGTCTTCATCATCATCTCTCTGCTATGCGGCTTTGCTGGCGCGAACTTCGCATCCAGTATGGCAAACATCAGCTTCTTCTTTCCGAAACAGAAGCAGGGTGGCGCGCTGGGTCTGAATGGTGGTCTGGGAAACATGGGCGTCAGCGTCATGCAGTTGGTTGCTCCGCTGGTGGTATCACTGTCGATTTTCGCAGTATTTGGTAGCCAGGGCGTCAAACAGCCGGATGGGACTGAGCTGTATCTGGCGAATGCGTCCTGGATATGGGTGCCGTTCCTTGCCATCTTCACCATTGCGGCGTGGTTTGGCATGAACGATCTTGCTACCTCGAAAGCCTCCATCAAGGAGCAGTTGCCGGTACTCAAACGGGGTCATCTGTGGATTATGAGCCTGCTGTATCTGGCAACCTTCGGCTCCTTCATCGGCTTCTCCGCGGGCTTTGCAATGCTGTCAAAAACGCAGTTCCCGGATGTTCAGATTCTGCAATACGCTTTCTTCGGGCCGTTTATTGGTGCGCTGGCGCGTTCTGCAGGTGGTGCATTATCTGACCGTCTGGGCGGAACTCGTGTCACGCTGGTGAACTTTATTCTGATGGCGATTTTCAGCGGCCTGCTGTTCCTGACCTTACCGACTGACGGGCAGGGCGGAAGCTTCATGGCGTTCTTCGCGGTCTTCCTGGCGCTGTTCCTGACAGCTGGGCTGGGTAGTGGTTCCACTTTCCAGATGATTTCAGTGATCTTCCGTAAACTGACAATGGATCGCGTGAAAGCAGAAGGGGGGTCTGACGAACGTGCGATGCGTGAAGCGGCAACCGACACGGCGGCGGCGCTGGGTTTCATCTCTGCGATTGGCGCGATTGGTGGCTTCTTTATCCCGAAAGCGTTTGGTAGCTCGCTGGCATTAACGGGTTCGCCAGTCGGCGCAATGAAGGTATTTTTGATTTTCTATATCGCCTGCGTAGTGATTACCTGGGCGGTATATGGTCGGCATTCTAAAAAATAAACCGTTACTCGTCATACTTCGGGTTACATGTGCTGCGGCTGCGTTCATTCACCCCAGTCACTTACTTTAGTAAGCTCCTGGGATTCATTCACTTGCCGCCTTCCTGTAAACCGAATTATATAGAGTAAAATATTTGATTATCCTTTGCGCGGCATGATGTCGCGCTTTTTTTAAGCGCTATTTAGTTACAACATACTAATGTTATATGGTTTATTTCGCCGGATTTCATTAAGAGCCATTAATATGTTACCCATGGGGAATACTCCTTAATACCCATCTGCATAAAAATCTTAATAGTTTAAATAACTACAGGTATAAAACGTCTTAATTTACAGTCTGTTATGTGGTGGCTGTTAATTATCCTAAAGGGGTATCTTAGGAATTTACTTTATTTTTTATCCCCATCACTCTTGATCGTTATCAATTCCCACGCTGTTTCAGAGCGTTACCTTGCCCTTAAACATTAGCAATGTCGATTTATCAGAGGGCCGACAGGCTCCCACAGGAGAAAACCGATGAGTAAATTCCTGGACCGGTTTCGCTACTTCAAACAGAAGGATGAAACCTTTGCCGATGGGCATGGCCAGCTTCTCAATACCAACCGTGACTGGGAGGATGGATATCGCCAGCGTTGGCAGCATGACAAAATCGTCCGCTCTACCCACGGGGTAAACTGCACCGGCTCCTGCAGCTGGAAAATCTACGTCAAAAACGGTCTGGTCACCTGGGAAACCCAGCAGACTGACTATCCGCGTACCCGTCCGGATCTGCCAAACCATGAACCTCGCGGCTGCCCGCGCGGTGCCAGCTACTCCTGGTATCTTTACAGTGCCAACCGCCTGAAATACCCGATGATGCGCAAACGCCTGATGAAAATGTGGCGTGAAGCGAAGGCGCTGCATAGCGATCCGGTTGAGGCATGGGCTTCTATCATTGAAGACGCCGATAAAGCGAAAAGCTTTAAGCAGGCGCGTGGACGCGGTGGATTTGTTCGTTCTTCCTGGCAGGAGGTGAACGAACTGATCGCCGCATCTAACGTTTACACCATCAAAAACTACGGCCCGGACCGTGTTGCTGGTTTCTCGCCAATTCCGGCAATGTCGATGGTTTCTTACGCATCGGGTGCACGCTATCTCTCGCTGATTGGCGGTACTTGCTTAAGCTTCTACGACTGGTACTGCGACCTGCCTCCTGCGTCTCCGCAAACCTGGGGCGAGCAAACTGACGTACCGGAATCTGCTGACTGGTATAACTCCAGCTACATCATCGCCTGGGGTTCAAACGTGCCGCAGACGCGTACCCCGGATGCTCACTTCTTTACTGAAGTGCGTTACAAAGGCACCAAAACTGTTGCCGTCACACCAGACTACGCTGAAATCGCCAAACTGTGCGATCTGTGGCTGGCACCGAAACAGGGCACCGATGCGGCAATGGCGCTGGCGATGGGCCACGTAATGCTGCGTGAATTCCACCTCGACAACCCAAGCCAGTATTTCACCGACTATGTGCGTCGCTACACCGACATGCCGATGCTGGTGATGCTGGAAGAACGCGACGGTTACTACGCTGCAGGTCGTATGCTGCGCGCTGCTGATCTGGTTGATGCGCTGGGCCAGGAAAACAATCCGGAATGGAAAACTGTCGCCTTTAATACCAATGGCGAAATGGTTGCGCCGAACGGTTCTATTGGCTTCCGCTGGGGCGAGAAGGGCAAATGGAATCTTGAGCAGCGCGACGGCAAAACTGGCGAAGAAACCGAGCTGCAACTGAGCCTGCTGGGTAGCCAAGATGAGATCGCTGAGGTAGGCTTCCCGTACTTTGGTGGCGACGGCACGGAACACTTCAACAAAGTGGAACTGGAAAACGTGCTGCTGCACAAACTGCCGGTGAAACGCCTGCAACTGGCTGATGGCAGCACCGCCCTGGTGACCACCGTTTATGATCTGACGCTGGCAAACTACGGTCTGGAACGTGGCCTGAACGACGTTAACTGTGCAACCAGCTATGACGATGTGAAAGCTTATACCCCGGCCTGGGCCGAGCAGATTACCGGCGTTTCTCGCAGCCAGATTATTCGCATCGCCCGTGAATTTGCCGATAACGCTGATAAAACGCACGGTCGTTCGATGATTATCGTTGGTGCGGGGCTGAACCACTGGTATCACCTCGATATGAACTATCGTGGTCTGATCAACATGCTGATTTTCTGCGGCTGTGTCGGTCAGAGCGGGGGCGGCTGGGCGCACTATGTAGGTCAGGAAAAACTGCGTCCGCAAACCGGCTGGCAGCCGCTGGCGTTTGCCCTTGACTGGCAGCGTCCGGCGCGTCACATGAACAGCACTTCTTATTTCTATAACCACTCCAGCCAGTGGCGTTATGAAACCGTCACGGCGGAAGAGTTGCTGTCACCGATGGCGGACAAATCCCGCTATACCGGACACTTGATCGACTTTAACGTCCGTGCGGAACGCATGGGCTGGCTGCCGTCTGCACCGCAGTTAGGCACTAACCCGCTGACTATCGCTGGCGAAGCGGAAAAAGCCGGGATGAATCCGGTGGACTATACGGTGAAATCCCTGAAAGAGGGTTCCATCCGTTTTGCGGCAGAACAACCAGAAAACGGTAAAAACCACCCGCGCAACCTGTTCATCTGGCGTTCTAACCTGCTCGGTTCTTCCGGTAAAGGTCATGAGTTTATGCTCAAGTACCTGCTGGGGACGGAGCACGGTATCCAGGGTAAAGATCTGGGGCAACAGGGCGGCGTGAAGCCGGAAGAAGTGGACTGGCAGGACAATGGTCTGGAAGGCAAGCTGGATCTGGTGGTTACGCTGGACTTCCGTCTGTCGAGCACCTGTCTCTATTCCGACATCATTTTGCCGACGGCGACCTGGTACGAAAAAGACGACATGAATACTTCGGATATGCATCCGTTTATTCACCCGCTGTCTGCGGCGGTCGATCCGGCCTGGGAAGCGAAAAGCGACTGGGAAATCTACAAAGCCATCGCGAAGAAATTCTCCGAAGTGTGCGTCGGCCATCTGGGTAAAGAAACCGACATCGTCACGCTGCCTATCCAGCATGACTCTGCCGCTGAACTGGCGCAGCCGCTGGATGTGAAAGACTGGAAAAAAGGCGAGTGCGACCTGATCCCAGGTAAAACCGCGCCACACATTATGGTCGTAGAGCGCGCTTATCCGGCGACTTACGAACGCTTTACCTCTATCGGCCCGCTGATGGAGAAAATCGGTAATGGCGGTAAAGGGATTGCCTGGAACACCCAGAGCGAGATGGATCTGCTGCGTAAGCTCAACTACACCAAAGCGGAAGGTCCGGCGAAAGGCCAGCCGATGCTGAACACCGCAATTGATGCGGCAGAGATGATCCTGACACTGGCACCGGAAACCAACGGTCAGGTAGCCGTGAAAGCCTGGGCTGCCCTGAGCGAATTTACCGGTCGTGACCATACGCATCTGGCGCTGAATAAAGAAGACGAGAAGATCCGCTTCCGCGATATTCAGGCACAGCCGCGCAAAATTATCTCCAGCCCGACTTGGTCTGGTCTGGAAGATGAACACGTTTCTTACAACGCCGGTTACACCAACGTTCACGAGCTGATCCCATGGCGTACGCTCTCTGGTCGTCAGCAACTGTATCAGGATCACCAGTGGATGCGTGATTTCGGTGAAAGCCTGCTGGTTTATCGTCCGCCGATCGACACCCGTTCGGTGAAAGAAGTGATAGGCCAGAAATCCAACGGCAACCCGGAAAAAGCGCTCAACTTCCTGACGCCGCACCAGAAGTGGGGGATCCACTCCACCTACAGCGACAACCAGTTGATGCTGACCTTAGGTCGCGGTGGCCCGGTGGTCTGGCTGAGCGAAGCCGATGCCAAAGAGCTGGGCATTGCCGATAACGACTGGATTGAAGTTTACAACAGCAACGGTGCGCTGACTGCCCGTGCGGTTGTCAGCCAGCGTGTTCCGGCAGGGATGACCATGATGTACCACGCGCAGGAACGTATCGTTAACCTGCCGGGTTCGGAAATTACTGGCCAGCGTGGGGGGATCCACAACTCGGTCACCCGTATCACGCCGAAACCGACGCATATGATTGGTGGCTATGCCCATCTGGCATACGGCTTTAACTACTACGGCACCGTAGGTTCTAACCGCGATGAGTTTGTTGTAGTGCGTAAGATGAAGAACATTGACTGGTTAGATGGCGAAGGCAATGACTAGGTACAGGAGAGCGTAAAATGAAAATTCGTTCACAAGTCGGCATGGTGCTGAATCTCGATAAGTGCATCGGCTGCCACACCTGTTCAGTTACCTGTAAAAACGTCTGGACCAGCCGTGAAGGCGTGGAGTACGCGTGGTTCAACAACGTGGAAACCAAGCCGGGTCAGGGCTTCCCGACTGACTGGGAAAACCAGGAAAAATACAAAGGCGGCTGGATCCGTAAAATCAACGGCAAACTGCAGCCGCGCATGGGTAACCGTGCCATGTTGCTGGGTAAAATCTTCGCTAACCCGCATCTGCCGGGGATCGACGATTATTACGAGCCGTTCGATTTTGACTATCAGAACCTGCATACCGCGCCGGAAGGCAGCAAATCGCAGCCGATTGCCCGTCCCCGTTCGCTGATTACCGGGGAACGGATGGCGAAAATCGAAAAAGGGCCGAACTGGGAAGATGACCTGGGTGGTGAGTTTGACAAACTGGCGAAAGACAAGAACTTCGACAACATCCAGAAGGCGATGTATAGCCAGTTCGAAAACACCTTTATGATGTATTTGCCGCGCCTGTGCGAACACTGCCTGAACCCGGCATGTGTGGCGACCTGCCCGAGCGGTGCGATTTACAAGCGTGAAGAAGATGGCATCGTCCTGATCGACCAGGATAAATGCCGTGGCTGGCGTATGTGCATCACCGGATGCCCGTACAAAAAAATCTACTTCAACTGGAAGAGCGGTAAGTCTGAGAAGTGCATCTTCTGCTATCCGCGTATTGAAGCGGGTCAGCCGACCGTGTGCTCAGAAACCTGTGTCGGTCGTATCCGTTATCTTGGCGTGCTGCTGTACGATGCCGACGCGATTGAACGTGCAGCCAGCACCGAGAACGAGAAAGATCTTTACCAGCGTCAGCTGGAGGTGTTCCTCGATCCGAACGATCCGAAAGTCATCGAGCAGGCGATTAAAGACGGTATTCCGCTGAGCGTTATTGAAGCCGCACAGCAGTCGCCGGTTTATAAAATGGCAATGGAATGGAAACTGGCGCTGCCGCTGCATCCAGAATATCGCACACTGCCGATGGTCTGGTACGTGCCGCCTCTGTCTCCGATTCAGTCTGCAGCAGACGCGGGTGAGCTGGGTAGCAACGGCATTCTGCCAGACGTCGAAAGCTTGCGTATTCCGGTACAGTATCTGGCGAATCTGCTGACCGCCGGTGATACCAAACCGGTACTGCGCGCACTGAAACGTATGCTGGCGATGCGTCATTACAAACGTGCTGAAACCGTTGACGGTAAAGTTGATACCCGTGCGCTGGAAGAGGTCGGTCTGACCGAAGCCCAGGCACAGGAGATGTACCGTTATCTGGCGATTGCTAACTACGAAGATCGCTTTGTGGTGCCGAGTAGTCATCGTGAACTGGCACGGGAAGCCTTCCCGGAGAAAAATGGCTGCGGCTTTACCTTTGGTGATGGCTGCCACGGCTCAGATACCAAATTCAATCTGTTCAACAGCCGTCGTATCGATGCCATCGATGTGACCAGCAAAACGGAGCCGCATCCATGATCGAACTCGTGATTGTATCGCGTCTCCTTGAATATCCGGATGCTGCCTTATGGCAGCATCAACAAGAGATGTTTGAGGCGATTGCTGCGTCGAAAAATCTGTCGAAAGAAGATGCCCATGCGCTGGGCATTTTCCTGCGCGATTTAACGGCGATGGATCCGCTCGATGCCCAGGCCCAGTACAGCGAACTGTTCGACCGTGGCCGCGCCACGTCACTGTTGCTATTTGAACATGTTCACGGTGAATCCCGTGACCGCGGCCAGGCGATGGTGGACCTGCTGGCGCAGTACGAGCAGCACGGCTTGCAGTTAAACAGCCGCGAATTACCGGACCATCTGCCGCTGTATCTGGAGTACCTGTCGCAGCTGCCGCAAAGCGAAGCCGTGGAAGGTTTGAAAGATATCGCGCCGATTCTGGCATTGCTGAGCGCGCGTCTGCAACAGCGTGAAAGCCGTTATGCCGTGATGTTTGATCTGCTGCTGAAATTGGCCAATACCGCTATCGACAGCGACAAAGTGGCGGAAAAAATTGCCGACGAAGCGCGCGATGATACGCCGCAGGCGCTGGATGCTGTCTGGGAAGAAGAGCAGGTTAAATTCTTTGCTGACAAAGGCTGCGGTGATTCAGCAATCACTGCTCATCAGAGTCGCTTTGCCGGTGCCGTCGCGCCGCAATATCTGAATATCACCACCGGAGGACAGCACTAATGCAATTCCTGAATATGTTCTTCTTTGATATCTACCCGTACATAGCCGGGGCGGTCTTCCTGATTGGTAGCTGGCTGCGTTATGACTACGGGCAGTACACCTGGCGCGCGGCGCCAGCCAGATGCTGGATCGCAAAGGGATGAACCTGGCGTCGAACCTGTTCCATATCGGTATTCTGGGGATTTTTGTTGGTCACTTCTTCGGTATGCTGACGCCGCACTGGATGTATGAAGCCTGGCTGCCGATTGAAGTGAAACAGAAAATGGCGATGTTTGCTGGTGGTGCCAGCGGCGTGCTGTGTCTGATTGGCGGCGTGCTGTTGCTGAAGCGTCGTCTGTTCAGCCCACGCGTGCGTGCAACCACTACCGGAGCGGATATCCTGATCCTGTCGCTGCTCGTTATCCAGTGCGCGCTGGGCCTGTTGACCATTCCGTTCTCCGCTCAGCATATGGACGGTAGCGAGATGATGAAACTGGTTGGCTGGGCGCAGTCGGTGGTGACCTTCCACGGTGGCGCTTCTCAACACCTCGATGGTGTGGCGTTTATCTTCCGTCTGCACCTGGTGCTGGGGATGACGTTATTCCTGCTGTTCCCGTTCTCGCGTCTGGTACACATCTGGAGCGTACCGGTGGAGTATCTGACACGTAAGTACCAGCTGGTGCGCGCTCGTCACTAAACGAATTTTAGTTCACATAGACCCTGCTTCGGCGGGGTTTTTTTATGGGCACGGTGCGGGGTGAGTTGTCGGATGCGCTTCGCTTATCCGACCTACAGGGGAGGATATTGTAGGCCCGGTAAACGTGGTGCCATCGGGCAAAATTAGCTCGGAGTAACAGGTTTTGATTATTCAAGGAAGCGATGGTGGTGGGGGAAGGATTACTCAGCGCTGCGCGCTTCGCCCTTCGGGTCTGCCTGCGGCAACGCTCTCTCGCTGGCGCTCAAGTCGAACCTTGGTCAGCTTCTCATCCTTCCCCGCTTGGGCAGAATATTTAATTGCGGATTCGTTTGAGAGTTTACGGACTTTTGAAAAGTGATGGTGGTGGGGGAAGGATTCGAACCTTCGAAGTCGATGACGGCAGATTTACAGTCTGCTCCCTTTGGCCGCTCGGGAACCCCACCACGGGGTAATGCTTTTTACTGGCCTGCTCCCTTATCGGGAAGCGGGGCGCATCATATCAAATGACGCGCCGCTGTAAAGTGTTACGTTGAGAAAAATGAACTGGTTGCGTAATTTTCATCCGTAACGGATTAAAGGTAACCAGTTATTTTTGCTGGCGATTAAAGAATAATCGTCCGATTACCGTAAACAAAGACGCGCTGTGCCAGTACTTTGTATAGCGCACGACTTAAGACGTTTTTCTCGACGTCACGACCTGCGCGCATCATATCTTCAGCTGTGTAGGTATGATCGACATGAATAACGTCCTGCATGATGATTGGGCCTTCGTCCAGATTGTCATTCACATAGTGAGCGGTTGCGCCAATAATCTTCACACCACGTTCATAGGCCTGGTGATAAGGACGTGCGCCGATAAACGCAGGCAGGAATGAATGGTGAATATTGATGATTTTATTCGGGAAGCGTGCCACAAATTCCGGCGTTAATACCCGCATATACTTCGCCAGCACCACATAGTCAGGTTTATAAGCATCAATGGCGTCTGCCATCTTTTGATCGTGCTCGTTGCGGCTTAACCCTTCATGGTTTACCAGCTCAAACGGAATATCAAAACGCTCAACCAGAGAACGTAAAGTATCGTGGTTACCAATAACTGCCGCGATTTCGACATCCAGGCCGCCGTAATTGGCTTTCATCAACAAATCGCCAAGGCAATGCGCTTCTTTAGTGACCAGAATCACTATCCGGCGACGACCGGCAGGATTCAGCTCACGCACGGAGCCTTCTGGCAATGCGCTATCGAGATCCGCCAGCAGGGCGGAATCATTAAAAATCCCTTCCAGTTCCGTGCGCATAAAAAAGCGCCCGGTACGGTGATCAACAAATTCATTGTTCTGTACGATATTTAACTCGTGCTTGTAGCAAATATTGGTAATACGTGCGATCAGACCTTTTTGGTCCGGACAAATAGTACGCAGAACTTTACGTTGGAGTGAATGCATTGCTGGAAAAACCTTGTTGAGAGTGTTTGCTAAACCGTACCGTCAACCATTATTGGCCGCAGCACTTTTTAAATTTTTTACCTGAACCACAAGGGCAGGGATCGTTGCGACCAAACTGCGGACGTGTACCGTCAATATAGTACCATTGACCGTTTTCTTTCAAAAATCGCGAACGTTCAATTATTGCACCTGTTTTGCCACCTTCGGTAAATCGAGCAACAAAACTGATAAATCCGATATTGTCGGCGTCCTGCCAACAATGTTCAAATACGGTCAATCCCAACCATTCAGTATGCGCAAATCCGGCCATCAATTCGGCACGTAACGCCGCTGCTCCACAAGAGGGATGCCAGGTCTTTATTAAATAATCTGCGTCTTGCATCACAAAAGCGCAGTAACGCGAACGCATGAGATGTTCTGGATCAGGTGCAACCTTTTCACCAGACACATAAGGGTGGCAACATAGGCTATACTCGACAGCACTACCACAGGGACAAAGCTGAGACACAAATAATCTCCCTGGAAACAATAACGGCGTATTAACCGCCTGAGTAGCACTATGTTAACCGAGCAGTAGCGATGTGGCTACGATTGCATTCCAGGGGAATCTTGCGGGAATAATGAGAAAGATAAAAATAGGGCTGGCGCTGGGATCTGGCGCGGCGAGAGGTTGGTCGCATATTGGCGTTATTAATGCGCTAAAAAAAGTGGGTATTGAAATTGATATCGTTGCAGGATGTTCAATTGGTTCGCTGGTGGGCGCTGCCTATGCATGCGATCGATTATCTGCGCTGGAAGATTGGGTGACCTCTTTCAGTTATTGGGATGTTTTACGCCTGATGGATCTCTCCTGGCAGCGCGGTGGGTTACTGCGCGGCGAGCGTGTCTTCAATCAATACCGCGAAATAATGCCGGAAACAGAGATCGAAAATTGTTCCCGTCGCTTTGCGGCTGTTGCCACCAATTTAAGTACGGGACGTGAATTATGGTTTACTGAAGGCGATCTCCATCTTGCTATTCGCGCATCATGCAGTATTCCAGGACTCATGGCACCTGTTGCACATAACGGCTACTGGCTGGTTGATGGAGCAGTAGTTAACCCAATTCCTATTTCCCTCACGCGTGCATTGGGGGCTGATATTGTGATAGCGGTCGACCTGCAGCACGATGCTCATTTGATGCAACAAGATTTGCTCTCCTTTAATGTCAGTGAAGAAAATAGCGAGAATGGTGAATCTTTGCCGTGGCATGCGCGTCTGAAAGAAAGGTTAGGCAGTATAACAACACGTCGGGCGGTGACAGCGCCAACGGCAACAGAGATTATGACCACTTCTATCCAGGTGCTGGAGAACCGCCTTAAAAGGAACCGCATGGCAGGTGATCCGCCCGATATTCTGATTCAACCTGTTTGCCCGCAAATATCTACGCTTGATTTCCATCGCGCGCACGCTGCCATTGCGGCCGGACAGCTGGCAGTGGAAAGGAAAATGGACGAACTTTTGCCGTTGGTACGCACCAACATTTGACCAGAATTTTTATCTACACTTAAGTTAATTCTGACAGGCGCAGGTGGCAATAGCATGCCACTATTGAGTAAAGCCAGTCAGGGGAGAGAACATGACGCAGCCATTGGTCGGAAAACAGATTCTCATTGTTGAAGATGAGCAGGTATTTCGCTCGCTTCTGGATTCATGGTTTTCCTCATTGGGAGCGACAACGGTACTGGCGGCTGATGGGGTGGATGCCCTTGAGTTGCTGGGAGGTTTCACTCCAGACCTGATGATATGTGATATCGCGATGCCACGAATGAACGGGCTTAAACTGCTGGAGCATATACGTAACAGAGGCGACCAGACCCCAGTTCTGGTGATATCTGCCACTGAAAATATGGCAGATATTGCCAAAGCGTTACGTCTGGGCGTTGAAGATGTTTTGCTGAAACCAGTTAAAGATCTGAATCGCTTGCGCGAGATGGTTTTTGCCTGTCTCTATCCCAGCATGTTTAATTCGCGCGTTGAGGAAGAGGAAAGGCTTTTTCGCGATTGGGATGCAACGGTTGATAACCCTGCCGCAGCGGCGAAATTATTACAGGAACTACAACCGCCGGTTCAGCAGGTGATTTCCCATTGCCGGGTTAATTATCGTCAATTGGTTGCCGCGGACAAACCCGGCCTGGTGCTTGATATTGCCGCACTTTCGGAAAACGATCTGGCATTTTATTGCCTTGATGTCACCCGAGCTGGACATAATGGCGTACTTGCTGCCTTGTTATTACGCGCATTGTTTAACGGATTATTACAGGAACAGCTTGCACACCAAAATCAACGGTTGCCAGAGCTGGGCGCGTTATTGAAGCAGGTAAACCATTTACTCCGTCAGGCCAATCTGCCGGGGCAGTTTCCGCTATTAGTTGGCTATTATCATCGCGAACTGAAAAATCTCATTCTGGTTTCTGCGGGTCTGAATGCGACGTTAAATACCGGCGAACACCAGGTGCAAATCAGTAATGGTGTTCCGTTAGGCACTTTAGGTAACGCTTATTTGAATCAATTGAGCCAGCGATGCGATGCCTGGCAATGCCAAATATGGGGAACCGGTGGTCGACTGCGCTTGATGTTGTCTGCAGAATGAGCAAACGATAACGCGGACTAAATTTGCATTACCTGCTAATGTCGGCTGGTGGTACTATCGTCGCCATTCGTATAAGTAATTGTCTTAATTATGCTAACTCGCCTCCTTTTCAGAACTTAGCCCCTTCGGGGTGCTGATATACTGGGATGCGATACAGAAATATGAACACGTTCAAAACACGAACAGTCCAGGAGAATTTAAATGGCTGCCATTAATACGAAAGTCAAAAAAGCCGTTATCCCCGTTGCGGGATTAGGAACCAGGATGTTGCCGGCGACGAAAGCCATCCCGAAAGAGATGCTGCCACTTGTCGATAAGCCATTAATTCAATACGTCGTGAATGAATGTATTGCGGCTGGCATTACTGAAATTGTGCTGGTTACGCACTCATCTAAAAACTCGATTGAAAACCACTTTGATACCAGTTTTGAACTGGAAGCAATGCTGGAAAAACGTGTAAAACGTCAACTGCTTGATGAAGTGCAGTCTATTTGTCCGCCGCACGTGACTATTATGCAAGTTCGTCAGGGGCTGGCGAAAGGCCTGGGACACGCGGTGTTGTGTGCTCACCCGGTAGTGGGTGATGAACCGGTAGCTGTTATTTTGCCTGATGTTATTCTGGATGAATATGAATCCGATTTGTCACAGGATAACCTGGCAGAGATGATCCGCCGCTTTGATGAAACGGGTCATAGCCAGATCATGGTTGAACAGGTTGCTGATGTGACCGCATATGGCGTTGTGGATTGCAAAGGCGTTGAATTAGCGCCGGGTGAAAGTGTACCGATGGTTGGTGTGGTAGAAAAACCGAAAGCGGATGTTGCGCCGTCTAATCTCGCTATTGTGGGTCGTTACGTACTTAGCGCGGATATTTGGCCGTTGCTGGCAAAAACCCCTCCGGGAGCTGGTGATGAAATTCAGCTCACCGACGCAATTGATATGCTGATCGAAAAAGAAACGGTGGAAGCCTATCATATGAAAGGGAAGAGCCATGACTGCGGTAATAAATTAGGTTACATGCAGGCCTTCGTTGAATACGGTATTCGTCATAACACCCTTGGCACGGAATTTAAAGCCTGGCTTGAAGAAGAGATGGGCATTAAGAAGTAACATCCATATCGGTGTTATCCACGAAACGGCGTTGAACAATCGACGCCGTTTTTTTATAGCTTATTCTTATTAAATTGTCTTAAACCGGACAATAAAAAATCCCGCCGATGGCGGGATTTTAAGCAATTGCAATCTACAAAAGATTATTGCTTGATCAGGAAATCGTCGAGGGATTTACCTTGCTCATCCATTGCTTTTTTGATTACAGCTGGAGTACGGCCCTGGCCAGTCCAGGTTTTAGTTTCGCCGTTTTCGTCAACATAGCTATATTTTGCCGGACGCTGAGCACGTTTAGCTTTGGTGCCGGATTTAACGGCAGCAAGGCTATTCAGCAGTTCGTTCGGGTCAATACCGTCAGCGATCAGCATTTCGCGATATTGCTGCAGTTTACGAGTGCGCTCTTCAACTTCAGCAGCAGCCGCGCTTTCTTCTTCGCGACGTTCGTTAACAACAACTTCTAATTTTTCCAGCATTTCTTCCAGCGTTTCAAGTGTACATTCTCTTGCCTGCGCACGAAGAGTACGGATGTTGTTCAGAATTTTAAGTGCTTCGCTCATTGTAGTAATCTCAAACTTATATTGGGGTGGTTTGTTGAGGTAATAATAGAGCCTTAAATTCAGTTGTGCAATAGCCAGGAATGTAAGGAATTCAAAATTGTTCTTTATTTTGTGCCGCCAATAAATATCTTTTCATAAAATTAGCCAGAAAAGACGCGGCATATAGCCCTATTTACACCGATGATTTCGCAGCACGTGAGGTTAAAACTTCCTGATTCATGTCACATTTTATGGGGAGATTATCGTAGGCTGACGACCTTTCAGTCTTCTGTATTAGTTGTGTTTACGAGAATTCCCTATTAAGCGAATGATGAAAAGTAGAACAGTCGCAATAAGAGCATGGACTTAGTATTGCACTATCTCCTGGAGGTCAACAGAGGGCTATTACTTGCGCAACAGGTTAAAGGTTGTGAATAGTTACCAGCAGTCATTTACCCGCTTATAACAAGCGAGGCAGTTGTAATGATAGCTCAGAAGGATTATGCAAGGCTTCGTAAGGGAGAACGCATATACCCACTTCTGTGCATACTGTTGAGCTGAAAAACTGAATAAACTCCAGCCAACTTTATTTCATATCATTGAGGGCCTGTGGCTGATGGTACAGCTATATTTCTACTATTCCGCAATGAATGCGGGTAAGTCTACAGCATTGTTGCAATCTTCATACAATTACCAAGAACGCGGCATGCGCACTGTCGTATATACGGCAGAAATTGATGATCGCTTTGGTGCCGGGAAAGTCAGTTCGCGTATAGGTTTGTCATCGCCTGCAAAATTATTTAACCAAAATTCATCATTATTTGATGAGATTCGTGCGGAACATGAACAGCAGGCAATTCATTGCGTACTGGTTGATGAATGCCAGTTTTTAACCAGACAACAAGTATATGAATTATCGGAGGTTGTCGATCAACTCGATATACCCGTACTTTGTTATGGTTTACGTACCGATTTTCGAGGTGAATTATTTATTGGCAGCCAATACTTACTGGCATGGTCCGACAAACTGGTTGAATTAAAAACCATCTGTTTTTGTGGCCGTAAAGCAAGCATGGTGCTGCGTCTTGATCAAGCAGGCAGACCTTATAACGAAGGTGAGCAGGTGGTAATTGGTGGTAATGAACGATACGTTTCTGTATGCCGTAAACACTATAAAGAGGCGTTACAAGTCGGCTCATTAACGGCTATTCAGGAAAGGCATCGCCACGATTAATAAGAATTTCTTTACTGACAGGGTGAGCAGGGCACTTTTATCCTGTCAGTTCGTTTTACGCACTTCTTCCGGGCTATATACCCTTCTCGGCAGTTTTTTAACGCCGCTATACGCCTCACAGGGCTCTTAAGCACCGACGTTGACTTGTGACCTGTAAAGTACAATATCCCTGTGTTTAGGCGTTATACATCGTCGCAAATATGATGAAGGCTAATGCTGTCGGTTTATGGAAAAGTTGCTTTGGGTAAACAAAAAATACGGCCCCAGAAGGGCAATGCCGTTCACTTAAGAGGAGCGGCACTATGTTTCACAGGATAACGGGTTTTTGATATCTTAACCGACCTCGGCCTTGATGGTCGGGGGCGTTTTGTTATGAACACCACTTCCAGAGCACCCCGAAGATGCTCCAGTCGTTTCGGGATGGTCCCTGGTGACGCCGTGTTTCCCAGCTCTATCATTTCTGATGCGATATTCTTCCACGCAGGCAGTAGCCAGTGGCGGTTACAACCCTTCTGGTTCAGCGTTAGCAGCAGGTCTTCGCTGTAAAAAATCTTATCAAACAACGTAATAGAGTTATCCGGGATGGTGGCGAGCATGGAGTGGGCCAGCACAGTTTCGCTCTGCCGGTAAGGTGCGGTCACGGCATTCAGCAGAATGTGACTTCCCAGGTTCATTAAGGCCACCAGACGCATAACCGGGTAGGCGTTCTGCCGCTTAGTGGATGTGTTGGCAGACCCATAATATTCACGCAGCTCGGGTTTATCAGGTGTCCTGAACTGTGCGCCATCAATGGCAAAAAGTTGCAGGCCGTGCCAGTCATCCTTCAGGTAACGTTCCGCGCCCCTGTCTGTGCGGTCTGGCGGAAGAGCCATTCCACTGGGGCGGCCCCCACGCGCTGACGCGCTTGGGTGACAGCGCTGCGGGCCAGCAGGTTCATCCCCGCTTCGCCATCCGCGCTCAGGTTCAGACGGCGAACAACATCGGTAATTGGCTCATTGCACCACCATCCAGATAACCATGTCCCCCGGTAAACGACGGCGGCGAACGGTCGCATGAGCAGAAAGCGTCAGGCAGTGTTGTATCCACTCGGTGGGAAGGTGTTCTGCAAATAGTTGTGCAGAGGGCGGAGGCATAAGCGGATGGTCACTGAAATCGAGCAGATCATTGAGAAGTGGCATAAGAAAACGGCTCCCTGTTGTGGAAGCCGTTATAGTGCCTCAGTTTAAGGATCGGTCAACTAATCCTTAACTGATCGGCATTGCCCAGAAGGGGCCGTTTATGTTGCCAGACAGCGCTACTGATTAAGCGGATTTTTTCGCTTTTTTCTCAGCTTTAGCCGGAGCAGCTTCTTTCTTCGCTGCAGTTTCACCTTCTACATAATCACGACCGTAGTAGGTATCCAGCAGAATCTGTTTCAGCTCGGAGAGCAGCGGGTAACGCGGGTTAGCGCCGGTGCACTGGTCATCGAATGCATCTTCAGACAGTTTATCCACGTTCGCCAGGAAGTCTGCTTCCTGAACGCCAGCTTCACGGATAGATTTCGGAATACCCAGTTCAGCTTTCAGCGTTTCCAGCCATGCCAGCAGTTTCTCGATCTTAGCAGCAGTACGGTCGCCCGGTGCGCTCAGACCCAGGTGGTCAGCAATTTCAGCATAACGACGGCGAGCCTGCGGACGGTCATACTGGCTGAATGCAGTCTGCTTGGTCGGGTTGTCGTTCGCGTTGTAGCGAATAACGTTACAAATCAGCAGGGCGTTTGCCAGACCGTGCGGAATATGGAACTGGGAACCCAGTTTGTGCGCCATTGAGTGACATACACCCAGGAAGGCGTTCGCAAACGCGATACCCGCGATAGTCGCTGCACTGTGAACACGTTCACGCGCTACCGGATTTTTAGACCCTTCGTGGTAGGACGCTGGCAGATATTCTTTCAGCAGTTTCAGTGCCTGCAGAGCCTGACCATCAGAGAACTCAGATGCCAGTACAGAAACATAAGCTTCCATGGCGTGAGTTACTGCGTCCAGACCACCGAAAGCACACAGGGACTTCGGCATGTCCATAACCAGGTTGGCGTCGACAATCGCCATATCCGGAGTCAGCGCATAGTCTGCCAGCGGATATTTCTGACCAGTAGCGTCGTCAGTTACAACCGCAAACGGAGTGACTTCAGAACCTGTACCAGAAGTGGTGGTGACAGCGATCATTTTCGCTTTCACGCCCATTTTCGGGAACTTGTAGATACGTTTACGGATATCCATAAAGCGCAGCGCCAGCTCTTCGAAGTGAGTTTCCGGATGTTCGTACATAACCCACATGATCTTCGCGGCGTCCATCGGGGAACCACCACCCAGCGCGATAATCACGTCTGGTTTGAAGGAGTTTGCCAGTTCTGCACCTTTACGAACGATGCTCAGGGTCGGGTCCGCTTCTACTTCGAAGAAGACTTCAGTTTCAACGCCTGCTGCTTTCAGTACGGAAGTGATCTGATCAGTATAACCATTGTTGAACAGGAAGCGGTCAGTCACGATGAGCGCACGTTTGTGGCCATCAGTAATCACTTCATCCAGCGCGATTGGCAGGGAGCCACGGCGGAAGTAGATAGATTTCGGAAGTTTGTGCCACAACATGTTTTCAGCTCGCTTAGCAACGGTTTTCTTGTTGATCAGGTGTTTCGGACCAACGTTTTCAGAGATGGAGTTACCACCCCAAGAACCACAACCCAGAGTCAGGGAAGGTGCGAGTTTGAAGTTATACAGGTCACCGATACCACCCTGAGACGCTGGGGTGTTAATTAGGATACGAGCCGTTTTCATTTTCTGACCGAAGTAAGAAACGCGAGCCGGTTGGTTATCCTGGTCAGTGTACAGGCAAGAGGTATGACCGATACCGCCCATAGCAACCAGTTTCTCTGCTTTTTCTACCGCGTCTTCGAAATCTTTAGCGCGGTACATTGCCAGAGTCGGGGACAGTTTTTCATGTGCGAACGGTTCGCTTTCATCAACAACGGTCACTTCACCGATCAGAATCTTGGTGTTTTCTGGTACAGAGAAGCCTGCCAGTTCAGCAATTTTATAGGCTGGCTGACCAACGATAGCCGCGTTCAGCGCACCGTTTTTCAGGATAACATCCTGAACAGCTTTCAGCTCTTTACCCTGCAACAGATAGCCGCCGTGGGTTGCAAAACGTTCACGTACAGCGTCATAAACAGAGTCAACAACAACAACAGACTGTTCAGAAGCACAGATTACGCCGTTGTCGAAGGTTTTGGACATCAGTACAGATGCAACTGCACGTTTGATATCAGCAGTTTCATCGATAACAACTGGAGTGTTGCCCGCGCCTACACCGATAGCTGGTTTACCGGAGCTGTATGCGGCTTTAACCATGCCCGGACCACCAGTCGCGAGGATCAGGTTGATGTCTGGGTGGTGCATCAGTGCGTTAGACAGTTCAACAGAAGGTTGATCGATCCAGCCGATCAGATCTTTCGGAGCACCGGCAGCGATAGCAGCCTGCAGAACGATATCAGCCGCTTTGTTGGTGGCATCTTTTGCACGCGGGTGCGGGGAGAAGATAATGGCGTTACGGGTCTTCAGACTGATCAGCGATTTGAAGATAGCAGTTGAAGTCGGGTTAGTGGTCGGAACGATACCGCAAATAATACCGATTGGTTCAGCGATAGTGATGGTACCAAAAGTGTCGTCTTCAGACAGAACACCACAGGTTTTTTCATCTTTATAGGCGTTGTAGATATATTCAGAAGCAAAGTGGTTTTTGAGCACTTTATCTTCGACGATACCCATGCCGGATTCGGCAACGGCCATTTTCGCGAGTGGGATTCGAGCATCTGCAGCAGCCAGAGCGGCGGCGCGGAAGATTTTGTCTACTTGCTCTTGAGTGAAACTGGCATATTCACGCTGGGCTTTCTTTACACGCTCTACGAGTGCGTTAAGTTCAGCGACATTAGTAACAGCCATAATGCTCTCCTGATAATGTTAAACTTTTTTAGTAAATCATCTGCTCGAATACGAGAGTATAGTCAGTGCGGTGATGATTTGCTTAACCTATGAAAATCAAAAGCTTACTCGCGCTCACACTCACTGTGATTTACTAAAAGAGTTTAAACATTAGAGTTATTATCTCTAATGCGTCACTTCCAGGTGGCGTAAGCAAGATTACTCACTTCTGGGTACTGATTACGTGATCCAAATCAAATTTTTTGCAAAGCTGACACCTTTCAGCATCGCTTTTCGCCATTATAGCTAACAGTTAATAAATTGTAGTATGATTTGGTGGCTACATTAGCATGTTTTGCACAACTAGATAACAATAACGAATGATAGCAATTTTAAGTATTTAGGAGGTGAAAAATGCTGTCAAAAGGCGTATTGTCAGCGCGTCTTTTCAACCTTATTTATGGCTAACATTATCCGGCTTTTGCTTCGGAGCTAACCGTGATTCAGACCTTTTTTGATTTTCCCGTTTACTTCAAATTTTTCATCGGGTTATTTGCGCTGGTCAACCCGGTAGGGATTATTCCCGTCTTTATCAGCATGACCAGTTATCAGACAGCGGCAGCGCGAAACAAAACTAACCTTACAGCCAACCTGTCTGTGGCCATTATCTTGTGGATCTCGCTTTTTCTCGGCGACACGATTCTGCAACTTTTTGGTATATCAATTGATTCGTTCCGTATCGCCGGGGGCATCCTGGTGGTGACGATAGCGATGTCGATGATCAGCGGCAAGCTTGGCGAGGATAAACAGAACAAGCAAGAAAAATCAGAAACCGCGGTACGTGAAAGCATTGGTGTGGTGCCATTGGCGTTGCCGTTGATGGCGGGGCCAGGGGCGATCAGTTCTACCATCGTCTGGGGTACGCGTTATCACAGCATTAGCTATCTGTTTGGTTTCTTTGTGGCTATTGCATTGTTCGCTTTATGTTGCTGGGGATTGTTCCGCATGGCACCTTGGCTGGTACGGGTTTTACGCCAGACCGGCATCAACGTGATTACGCGTATTATGGGGCTATTGCTGATGGCATTGGGGATTGAATTTATCGTTACTGGTATTAAGGGGATTTTCCCCGGCCTGCTTAATTAATTCCTTTCAAATGAAACGGAGCTGCCATGCTCCGTTTACTTCGTCATTATTTTTACTTTGTTCCCGCGCAGGGTAATGCTGCCAACTTACTGATTTAGTGTATGATGGTGATTTTAAGGTGCTTGCGTGGCTTCCATTTCCATCAGATGTCCTTCCTGCTCCGCTACTGAAGGCGTGGTGCGTAACGGCAAAAGCACTGCCGGACATCAGCGCTATCTCTGCTCTCATTGCCGTAAAACATGGCAACTACAGTTCACTTACACCGCCTCTCAGCCCGGTACGCACCAGAAA